>NZ_CASGGV010000335.1:0-29839 GCF_949319125.1 Frankia sp. Hr75.2
AGCGCCACAGGGGGTCAGTGTTCAGGAGTCGCCGACAATCTTCCCATCAACTCGGCGTGGTGCTACGCGGGCACCGGGTCGTCCCCGCACGCGCGCGGGGGTCTCGCAGGGCGGCTGACGCCATCGGACGATGCCAACCACGTCGTTCCGGCACTGGCGTGGGGCAGCGCGAGGACGACTGGTAATTCGTGGTTGCGGGGTTCGACGTCCTCCTCGCGCCACGCGACGCTGG
This sequence comes from Frankia sp. Hr75.2, assembly GCF_949319125.1. Taxonomy (NCBI): domain Bacteria; kingdom Bacillati; phylum Actinomycetota; class Actinomycetes; order Frankiales; family Frankiaceae; genus Frankia; species Frankia sp. Hr75.2. The sequence continues at coordinate 233 of NZ_CASGGV010000335.1, forward strand.
CGGCTTGTCGCAGTTCCCGAGCCGAGGGGCCTACTCGACGTCGATGACGCGGCACCCCGTGATCAGCCGGCGAGCCCAGCAGCTGCTCTGGTGGCGCAGGGCTTCTACGCCGCAGGTCACGGCACGGATCGGACTTGCCTGTCCCGCAACCGACTACATAGCGCTACGGGAGAAGCATCTAGTGGCGTGAGCTGGTGAGGCGTTAGCGTCGCTCAGGCGATGGCCGAGATCCGCCGGCATGGGTGCGCATTGTGTGCGCGGATGCTCCGGCACGCCGCGACACTCGCCGGCACTACCCGACAGCGAAAACGTCCTGACCTGGGATTTTGCGGCATTGGGCGGCATCTTCCGGCATGTTCCGACACGTAGCGTTCCGTCTTGTAATCGAGCGGTTAGGGGTTCGAGTCCCCTCGCCGGCTCCAGACGGATAGCCCCTGACCTGCGATTTTGCAAAGTCATAGATCATCTCATCAAGATCAATAGGGGTTTGGGTGCACATTCGGCGGGTTTGTGCAGGGGACGATCATGAATGGGGCGTCGCCTCAGGGCGCGAGGGCCGGGACCCGCGGTTGAGGCATCGTCTCGGCGATGGTGACGTTCCGTTACCGTCGTGCCGCCTGCTGCCTTGAGATGCGGTAGGGACGTGGCCAGAACGGTGTTCATCGGCTGACGGCGGCCGATTCGCCGTCCCACCCCGGGCCATCGCGGCGCGGGGATCGGACGTTCACGGCCGCCAGGGCCGATCGCGGGGTGGGATGGGTGTCGACGTGTCCGCCCGGGTCGGTGGCGTCCGGGACCTGGCACGTGCGGGCTCGGGTCGTTGACGTGCCCTGGGGCGTCGGGCGGTCGGCGGGCGGCTCAGCGGCGAACAGCGCGACCTGGGAGGCTCCACTGTCCCGGATGCGGACGGGGACCGCCGGACGGGGCCCGGATCGGGCAGGCTGGTCGGTCATCGTGCGGGTCCCTTCTCTACGCCCTGACATGCAAGGAACGTCAAACGCCGACCCGTCCTCGGCGGCCTGATCAACGAATACGAACGAGCCGCCTAAAACCCCAGGTCAACGCCGATAGTCGAGTTCTGGCACCCCACAGGCCAGAGTCGCTTGACAACGCCATAGAGATACCCTCCCCGCGAGATCGTTCGCTGCTTGAAACGTTACGTCACACGAGAGATCTACCACGCCCTGCCGACACCGCCAACCACCCCAGCAGCTTGACGAACATAAGGGCGTCAGCGCCGCTCCACCATCTGCCGGCGGAACTCCTCTGTGTACGGCGGCTGTAATCTCGGCACCTGCACTCCTCCCTGGGACCGTTATCCCGAAGCGCCCAGGGGTGAACAGGAACGGGCCAACTTCACTCGGACAGGTGGTGCGACTCGGCTATATCGGTGATCAACCCGCCTGTGACGAAACTGTTGTACAGGTGGGCCGTCCGGACACCGGAGACGGTTGGCTCGCCCAGGTCGTGCAACGGGTCGAAGATGACGGGGCTCGTCTTGTTGTCCGGATGACCGTGCCGGGGACGACGCCGGGACGACTCTGAGCCACCGACTGGCGGTCGATCCCACCGGCTGGCAGCGAGCGATCCAAACAATCACCTACTATCACGCAACTGATAATCGGATCGACGCGAACGCTGCGACAAGTCCTACCAAACCTGCTGGTATAGGGCATACAGTCAAGCGATTACCGGTCGGTAGGAGGCGCGGGATGTCTGGAGCGGGTCTCCCACCGAGGGCAGAGCCGCCGCGCCCACCCGCGCCGGGTGCCCCCGCCCCGTACCAGCGTGTGTCCCAGCCTCCTGTGCCGGATGGACCTGTCCCGTTTCAGGGCCCGCCGCGGCCTCCTGTGCCGGGTGGGCCTGCTCCATATCAACGGGCGCCGCAGCCGCAGCCGCAGCCGCCAGGTCAGGTTCCCTGGCCGGTCCGGGTGCTCGTCGTCTGGCCGGCGCGGGCGGTCGCCGCCGTCGTCGTCCTGCCATGCCGGCTGCTCTACGAGCTCGCCCGGCTGATCGCCCGCGGCCTGTGGCGGCTGGTCATCGAGCCAATCGGACGAGTGCTGACCTGGATGTGGCGGCGGCTCGTCGCTCCGGTGGTCCGCGCGGTCGGGTCGTTCCTCCGCTGGCTGTTGACCCCGGTCTGGCAGGCAGTCCTCCTGCTCGCGCGGGGACTGGGGTTTCTTTTCGAGCAGCTGATAGCCCGTCCGCTCGGCTGGTTCGTCCGAACGCTGGTGGTTCCGGCCTGGCGGGCGTGCGCCGCGCTCGTCCGGGCCACCCTCCGGGGCGTCCGGGCGGCACTGCGGGTGCTCGTCGTCGTGCCACTCGCCTGGTGCTGGCGGACGATCCTCGCCCCGGTGGTCCGGGCCATCAGCACGGTGCTACGCATCCTGGTCGTCATCCCCGTCGCCTGGTGCTGGCGAGCGGTCGCGGCCGCATTCCGCCTCCTCGTCGTCCAGCCGTGCCGCTGGATCAACCGCACGATCTGGCGGCCGATCCGCCTGGCAGTCGCCGATATCTCCCGGACGCTGACCGGCCGTCGATGATCTGGCAAGGCAGCCAGGTCGACGCCTAGCCCCGGCAGCCGCTTGTCCAGGCCGCGAGCCTGCCAGCAGCCGGCCGCTGGTGGCCGGCCGGCCAGCCCGGCGCGCAGGGCGGCGGTCCGGCCGCCGCGGTGCCGGACTCAGTACGGCGAGCCATCACCCGATCATGCCTCGGGACCCGCCAGGACCGTGGCATCCGCCGGCGCAACAAACCCGGCAGTTGCATTTACGGTTCCTCCTTTTTCCGCGAGAGCGTCGGTGTGGTGAAGATGGTCCCGGGCAGTTTGGATGGCCGCCGCGGCGGAGTCGAACACGTGCCCTTGTCTTTCTAGCCGGTCGAGCAGGCCGATGGCAATCAGGGTCCTTGTGTGTTCGGGCCGCAGGCCCGAGACATAGACCGTGATGCCGCGGTGTTCGAGACGGTCGATGATGTCGCGTAGGACGATCGCGCCGGTGGCATCGATCGCGCTGACCTTGGAAAGCCGGAGGATGAGGACCTTGACGTCCGCGATGGCGGTGAGTTCGGGAAGGAAGCGGTGGGCGGCGGCGAAGAACATGGGTCCATCGATGCGGTAGACAACGATGTGCTCGGTGAGCAGCGCGTGGTCGGCGAGCAGAGCCTGGTCGGCGTCGTAGTGATCGGCCGCGGTCAGGGGCACCTCTTCCAGGCGCGCGCTGCGGGCGATCTGCCGCAGCGCGAGAGCTCCGGCGACGACGAGGCCGAGCAGGACGGCGACGACGAGGTCGAGAGCGATGGTCGCTCCCGCGGTCAGCATCATGACGACCGCGTCGGAGCGTGATGCGCGGCCGAGGGCACGCAGCGAGGCGACCTCCACCATTCGCATGGCCGTGGCGAGGAGGACACCGGCGAGCGCGGCCAGCGGGATACGTGCGACGAGGGGCGCCGCCACGAGCATGATCCCGGCGAGAACCACCGCGTGGGTGAGGGCCGCGAGGCGCGAGGATGCCCCGGACCGGACGTTGACGGCCGTGCGGGCGATCGCGCCGGTGGCGGGCACTCCACCGAACAGCGGAACGACGAGGTTTGCCAGGCCCTGGCCGAACAGCTCCCGGTCGGGGTCGTGCTGCTCGCCGGAGGTCATCGCATCCGCGACGCTGGCGGAGAGCAGGCTTTCCAAGGCGGCAAGTGCGGCCACCGCGACCGCCGCCGTCGCGAGGGTCGGGATGGCGGCGATGTCGAGGAACCCGAGCGAGGGACTGGGCAGGGTCGCGGGTAGCGCACCCAGGGTGGCGACGTCCCACCCACTCGCCGTGACCAGGATCGAGGTGAGGGCCACGGCCACCAGTGAGAACGGCACCGTGGGCCGCAGCCGGGCGCCGACCAGCATGAACGCCACGACCGCGGCGGCGAGTGCGAGCGCGGTCCACTGCGGCCGGTGGGCGAAGTCGGTGATGGCTCCCCAGGCCACGGCGGTCACCGCGTCCCGGTCCTGTGGCTGTACTCCCAACGCGGCGGGAACCTGCTGAAGGAAGATCACCGCGGCAATGCCCGCGGTGAATCCCTCCACCACAGGAGCCGGTACGTAACGCATCGCGCGGCCGACGCGCAGGACGGCGAGCGCGAGCAGGATCATTCCAGCGAGCAGACCGACGGTCAGGACGCCGCCCGGACCATGCTGGTGCACGATCGGTACGAGGACCACGGTCATGGCCCCGGTGGGGCCGGACACCTGCAGGTTCGATCCGCCGAAGACAGCCGCGACGGCGCCCGCGACGATGGCGGTCGCGAGTCCTGCGGCTGCGCCCAGGCCGGAGGAGACACCGAACCCCAGCGCGAGGGGTAGTGCGACCACCGCGACGGTCATCCCCGCGATCAGATCGCGGGCCGGTTGACGGCGCACGGCCAGCGCATCGGCTCGGCCGGGCAGGAGCCGACCAAGCGAGGCCACCCACCGCAGGGAGGCGGTACTCATCGTGGCAAGACCAGGGCGCTGGGACGGGCGGGGTTGGTCGGGTACATGAACAATCCGATCAACGTCAGGGTGTGGATCTCCACCCCTTCCGGGAGGGAGATGATAAGACGAATATGTCTTCAATTCGTGATTCCATGGATGCGAGACGGTGCCACCGGCGCGGAGAAGACCGAACCGACCTCGATCCGTGTCCCTGGGTGGTTACTCCTGGAGGTGCCGGAAGACTCCTGACCATCGCCGTCTGACCGCCGGCCCGATGGGGCCTGGCATGCGCTGTTTCCTCGGACCGCAGCAGCGCGCCGCGGATTCCGGTACCGTCAATGGCGGATGGAGTCCACCTCGTCCCATCAGTCGATGACGCCGGCTACCAGCGCGGGCCCTCGCCCTTAGTCGGACGTCAGACCCCGTGACTGCGGTCTCGCCTGAAGCGGGGCTATACCAGGTAGTCGCGTAGTCGTTGTGAACGCGCCGGGTGGCTTAGCTTCGCCAGGGTTCTTGATTCTATCTGCCGGATCCGTTCCCGGGTCACCCCGAATTCCCGGCCTACCTGCTCCAACGTCCTGGGCTGGCCGTCAGTCAGACCGAACCGGAGTTGGATGACCTTCTTCTCCCGCTCGGACAGCGTGTGTAGGACCGAGTCGATTTGCTCCTGCAGGAGGACGAAACTTGCCGCTTCGAACGGCACAATCGCGTCGTTGTCCTCGATGAAGTCTCCGAGCTGGGAGTCCTGCTCCTCGCCGATCGGGGTCTCCAGGGCGAGCGGTGTCTGTCCGACTTTGAGAGCTTCCTCCACCCTGTGCGGGGCGAGGTCCACCTGTGTGGCGATCTCTTCCGGCGACGGCTCCCGGCCCAGATCCTGCAATAGCTGCCGCTGGATCCGGGTGACCTTGTTGATTGTCTCGACCATGTGCACCGGAATCCGGATGGTGCGCCCTTGGTCCGCGATGGCCCTCGTGACAGCCTGCCGAATCCACCAGGTGGCGTAGGTGGAGAACTTGTATCCCTTGGTGTAGTCGAACTTCTCCACCGCCCGGATCAGGCCCAGGTTGCCCTCCTGGATCAGGTCCAGCAACAGCATGCCCCGGCCGACGTACCGCTTGGCGATGGACACCACGAGGCGCAGGTTCGCCTCCACCAGCTTGCGCTTGGCGATCTGACCGTCCTGCTCGATCGCCTCCAAGTCCCGACGCAGCCGCGGGGAGGTCCTTCGGACGGCGGCGAGCTTCTCGGAGGCGAACAGACCCGCCTCGATCCGCTTCGCTAGGTCGACCTCTTCCTCTGCGGTCAGCAATCGCACCCGGCCGATGGCCTTGAGATACATCCGTACCGGGTCCGAGAGGGGCGTCGCAAGCGCGAGTTCCTCTCCCTCACGACGCCGGCTGGGCATGTCTGAAGCGTCCCCGCCCACCTCATCGAGGACCTCGATGCCGTCCTCCGCGAGCAGCCGTAGGACAACGTCGCTGCTCTCTGGCGGCAGCTCCGCTGCGAGTAGCGCAGCGACAACGTCCTCCGGAGTGACGAAACCGTTCTCCTTACCCCGGGTGATGAGATCTCGGACCTTTTCCTCCGCGGCTTCGTCGGGGGCACTCAGATCCGTGGGCGGCGCATCTTCATGTCCGCGGAAAGACCGGCCCATGTCAGTCAGCACCCATGCTCAGCGTCGACGGCAGATTTTTCCAGGAGACCCAGCAATATTCTGACTCGCCGCTGGGAACGGGCCCGCAGCGAGAACGCAGATCGTGGCACCTGCGGAGTCCGGGAAGGCGCGAGGGGCTCAGAGTGTCGACCACCGAGCAGGTCCTCTCCACGTGGCGAAATGTAGCGATGTCTGTGAGAAGTGGACGGTCATTCCAAGCATTGGTTGTTGGCTGGGTCGTGACCGAAAGCCTCTTGATCCTCTCGAGATGAGATTATCGTTTCGATGGTCGTGATCTGCTGTGGTCGTTGACTCCGCCGGAATGTTCAGGGCTCGGTGGCGAGTAGGTCACGCAGCAGGTCGGCCTGCTCATGTAGCACGCCGGTTAGGATTGAGCGGGCCACCGCCAGCAATGTCACGATCTCCGGTGACGCCACCGCGTAGAACACGGTCGTGCCCTGCTTGCGGGTTGTCACCAGCCCGGCGCGGCGCAGCACCCCGAGCTGCTGGGACAGATGCGACGCCTCCAACCCGATCTCGGGCACCAGCTCGCTCACCGACCACTCTCGTTCGCTGAGCAGCTCCAACGCCCGGATACGCGCCGGGTGGCCAAGGGTCCGGAAGAACTCCGCCTTCAGCTGGTACAGCGGCGTCGCCATACGACCTCTCCCTCCAACCTCCAACTACCAGCCGTCCGTCAGGCACGACGCCCGTCCGACAGCTCGTCACACGACTCAATAACCTTACAACTTCATCAGATTGGAGCGGCGTAGTTCAGCTCTCTAACAGCCGTCGATGGAAGACGACGTGGCCAAACCAATGCCGCCGACAGGACACAGCCAGCTAGGCGCGCCGGGGGCAGGGGCGTGGACGAAGCGTCGGTCGGCGGCATTGCTGTCAGGCTGTGGCGGCGGCCGAACCCGTTGGCTCATGGGGAGTGAGGGGTGGGACGTGGTGTCAGTGCAGCCGGTCGGCGAGGGCCGCGAGTTCGACCCAGAGAGCGTCGGGCATGCGGGGGCCGAGGTCGGTGAAGTATCGACGGATCGTGTCGGTTTCGTGTTCCCAGGCGGCACAGTCAACGGACAGGAGCAGGTTGAGGTCGTCTCCGGTCACGTCCAGGCCGTCGACGTTGAGCGCTTCGGGTGGGGGGACCACGCCGAGCGGTGTCACACGGCCCTGCGCGGTCCCGTTGAGTCGGCCGATGATCCAGGCGAGAACCCGGCTGTTCTCGCCGTAGCCGGGCCACAGGTACGCGCCGGTGTCGGGGTGTTTGCGGAACCAGTTGACGTGGTAAATGCGCGGCAGCCGCGCCCCGGCACGGCTGCCGACGGCAAGCCAGTGAGTGAAGTAGTCGCCCATGTTGTAGCCGCAGAACGGGAGCATGGCGAACGGGTCGCGGCGCAGCTCACCGACAGCCCCGGCCGCCGCAGCGGTAGTCTCGGAGGAGACGGTGGCACCGAGGAAGACACCATGCTGCCAGGAAATGGACTCGACGACCAGCGGAACGGCGGTGGCCCGACGGCCACCGAACAGGAGCGCGGAGATCGGAACGCCCGCCGGGTCGGCCCATTCCGCAGCGATCGTCGGGCATTGGCTGGCGGGGGCGGTGAAACGGGCGTTGGGATGCGCGGCCGGCGTCGCGGACTGCGGTGTCCAGTCGCGGCCCTGCCAGTCGATGAGATGTGCCGGGGGGTTCTCGGTCAGCCCTTCCCACCACACGTCTCCGTCATCGGTGCGCGCGACATTCGTAAAGATCGTGTTGCTGTGGATCGTGTCGATGGCGTTGGGGTTGGTCGTCCGGCCGGTGCCCGGCGCGACGCCGAAGAAGCCGGCCTCGGGGTTGACGGCGTAGAGCCGCCCGTCGCCTCCGAAGCGCATCCAGGCGATGTCATCCCCGATGGTCTCGACCTTCCAACCGGGGATGGTCGGGACGAGCATGGCGAGGTTGGTTTTGCCGCAGGCGCTCGGAAAGCCGGCCGCGATGTAATGGATTTTCCCGTCGGGTCCGGTGAGCTTGAGGATCAGCATGTGCTCGGCGAGCCAGCCGTCGTCGCGGGCCATCACCGAGGCGATCCGTAGCGCGTAGCACTTCTTGCCGAGCAGGGCGTTGCCGCCGTAGCCGGAGCCGTAGCTCCAGATTTCTCGTGTCTCGGGGAAGTGGACGATGTACTTGGTGGCGTTGCAGGGCCAGGCGACGTCGGGTTGCCCGGGCTGGCGCGGTGCGCCGACGCTGTGCACGGCGGGGACGAAGAAGCCGTCCTGTCCGAGCTGGTCGAGGGCCGGTCTACCCATTCGGGTCATTACATGCATCGAGACCGCGACGTAGGCCGAGTCGGTGATCTCGACGCCGAGTGCGGAGATCGGTGAGCCCAGCGGTCCCATACAGAACGGGACGACGTACATGGTGCGGCCCCGCATGCAACCCGCGAACAGGCCCCGCAGGGTGATGCGCATCTCGTCCGGGTCGGTCCAGTTGTTCGTCGGACCGGCGTCGTCCCGGCTCCTCGAGCAGATGAAGGTGCGGTCCTCGACGCGGGCGACGTCGCTGGGGTCGCTCGCGGCGTAGTAGCTGCCGGGCCGCTTGTCCTCGGCGAGACGGAGGAACGTGCCCTTGTCGACCAGCTCCGCGCAGAGCTGGTCGTACTCGGCGTCGCTGCCGTCGCACCAGTGAACCCGGTCGGGCCGGGTGAGGTCGGCGATCGTGGCGACCCACTCCAACAGTGCCGGGTGTGTCGTCGGCGTCGACTGTAGGCCCGGGATCGTGACGGGCATCTCCCACTCCTTCGACAGACTGTCAGATGGTTGAACTGTACCTCGTCTATCTGACGAAGTTGTCAGGTTATCGACGACGAAGATCGTCAACATGTCGTCGCGTGCCGGCCGGCGGGCGTCCCCAGGCAAGGCGTGTCGCGATGCCTCCGTATCAGCTGAAGGCGGAGTTCTTCCGGCCCCTTGGCCACCCGACGGCATCCGGGCGCTGGAGAGCGGCCGGCGAGGAGCTGGTGCCCGGGGTCGGGTTGGAGGTATCGGACCTGTTCCAGCAGCTGGGAGTAGCGATGGGCAGGATCTCGACGGGCCACCCCTGCTATCCCGGTGCCTGCGGCACGGCCCCGAAGACGCTCCACAGACCGGGCAGCCCCACGATCGCCGGCGCGGGCCCCTCCTCGCTCCCGCCGATCATGTAGTAATTGAAGACTTTGTCAATTGGCGACATTGTGCTTAGCTCATGTGCGGGGTGCTCCGGACGTGGCGGGATCTTCCCGCCCGGTGCCCTCTTGGCGCGACTCTCGTGATCACGTGCGAGGTGGGTCGGCCCCGGGTCCGCCGGGTCGAGTACGCCGTGGGCTATCGAGGTGTGACGCGGTGTCCGGCGAAGGGCGGTGGAGCTGGTGCAGGTACCGCTGTATCAGGCGAAGGCGGAGTTCTTCCGCATGTTGGGCCATCCGGTCCGGATCAGAGTGCTGGAGCTGCTGGCGGACGGACCGGCGCCGGTGCGAGAACTGCTGGCCGCGATCGAGGTGGAACCTTCGAACCTCTCCCAGCAGTTGGCGGTGCTGCGCCGGTCGGGGATCGTGACCGCGACCCGGGACGGCTCGACGGTGGTGTACGCACTGGCCGGCGGAGATGTGGCCGAGTTGATGCGTGCCGCGCGGCGGATCCTCACCGAGTTGCTGACCAGCCAGCAGGGTCTACTCGCCCAGCTGCACAAGGCCGAGACGAGCTCAGCATGAACAGTCCGACCTCCGGCCATGGGCGGCCGGCGGAGGCGAGATGCTGACGCCGGGATCGGCCAGGGCGAACCCGGCGTACAGCATCCGGATCCGGGTCCCGCGGTCGGCGCTGGTGACGGTGACGGCGATCATCGCCGACGCGCCCGGCGCGGTCCTGTGCCACGCCGACGAACCCGACCCCACCGGTGCCCGCCGGATCATTCTCGACGCCGACGGGTCCAGCACTCTGACCTGGCTCACCCGCACCCTGCGCGGTCGGCTCGGCGCTGACCTCCTCGGCGCCGAGGACCTCGCGTTCCGTGCGGCAGCCACTGGCAAACTCGCCCAGCGGGTCGGCGTCGCCACCGGCACCGGCCACGACCTGGCGCTGTTGGACGCCGACGCGGACCGCCGCATCATCCGCCACCTGGCCGCACATCCGCGGCACACCGACCGATACACCGGCCGAGCACGGCGAGTAGCTCTGCTCACCGATGCAAGCGCGGTCCTCGATTTCGAGCAGCTCACGTCCGCGGCCGCCCTGCCCGCGTTGGAATCCCAGGCCGTCCACCTGCATCAAGCCACCGGACTCGACGTCTTCCCCTTGCCGATCGCCGCCACCGGCGCGGCTGAACTCGCCACCGCGATCGGGCTGCTCGCACCAGGCTTCGCCGCCACCGTCCTAGTCCACACTCACATCCGACACGTGAACGCCGTCCGCGCAGCCCTCACCTCCGCGCCCTACCTGCTGCTGGACACCGTCAACGACGGCCTCGCCATCGGCGTCGCCGCTGCAGCACTCACCCACCTGCGAGCCCGCGCCATCGATCCCCACCATGCCCGGGTCGTCCTGATCGATCCGCCTCGTGGCGGAGACCTCGCCGGCCTGCTGGTCGCGGCGCGCATCGGCGACCTGACCCTCTACGACCCAGTCGCCTACGGCATCGAACCCCTGCACAGGCTCGCCCCCGACATCGATCTGATCATCGATCTACTCGGGCTGGCAGCTCCCCCCGTCGGTATCCCGGTGCTCCACAGCCGCCCGGAGACACCACCGGCCCTCGCCGCAGCCACCACCGGCCCGCGGCCGCTACACGCCCTGCCCGGACTGCTGTCCGCAGCCGTCACCACCCAGCAGCCCATCACCCTGGCCGCTCGCGTCGCCGCCGTGCACACCCTGACCGCGCACACCCCGTCCGGACAGCTGATGCCTCCCCTCGACCATCCCCGCCTCACCCCCGCCATAGCCGCCGCCGCGACCCACGCCCTCACCGCACATGAGTAGACGCGGGCCACGGGCCAGGAACGAAGCCAAGCGGAGCGTCAAACAGCTGGACAGGTCGGGCGCGTGCGTCGATGTGCGATGTCGGTATGTCCGCCGCTGCCGGGCGGGCGGGCCGCGTGGGGGACATGGGGTCATGTCGACCTTGTGTCAATGCCGGCCGGCCTATCCGAACCTCCCGCCAAGCACGCTGCCTCCTGCGAAGGACGCGCAGGTATCGCGGTATCAACGCCACCGCCAAGCCTCTCCGGCGACGTCCAAGTCAAGAGTGACAGAAGGTCGACAACCTCGCCACGCTGGCAGCTCGACTTCCCCACCATCGACGCCACGACGGTCAAGTCGCGACCGGATCCAGCAGATCGCGTCGAGGACCCTGGCGAAACGGCGTCACCCCTCACACTCACACAGAATCCAGAACTACCTCGGGTAATGAAGTCGATACCGAAGAATGTGGCGGAGCCGTGCCGCCTCGTGTTCTCAGAAGGCATCACACACAACGAGCACCGCAGCGGGGGTGCGCAATGGCCGGAAGGGGTCGTTCCATGGGACGCGGTCGAGCGAAAGCCAAACACACGAAAGTCGCCCGCAAACTCAAATACACCTCCCTCAACCTGGATCTCGACCGACTCCAGTCAGACCTCGGCGACGCCCCCACCCGGGACCACGACGACCGCGACGAACTCCCGCCCCCAGACCCGCAGGACCCCGACCCGGCGGACGGGAACTGGAGGCCGACCGGCTGAGCCCAACCGACGCTCCTCGGGATCCATGAGAAGGTTCCGTGCCCGCTGGGCGACCCACGCCGCGGTTGGGTGTCTCGTGACTCCGAGGACATGGGCACGGCGGGTGGCATGTTCGACGACGAAGAACACGTAGATCCGTCGGTTCCGGCGTCGGCCGGTGAACCTGCCGCCGCAACACCGCTATTGGGGTGGGCTGAACACGGTGGCGAGGGCGGCGAGTGCTTCGGGTACGGCGCGGTAGTAGGCCCAGACGCCGCGTTTGTCGCGGGTGATCAGGCCGGCGTCGACGAGGACTTTGAGGTGGTGGCTGACGGTGGGTTGGGTGAGGCCGAGGGGTTCGGTGAGTTCGCAGACGCAGGCTTCGCCGCCGTCCCGTGCGTAGATCATCGACAGAAGTCGTAGCCGGGCGGGGACGGCGATGGCCTTGAGGACGGCGACCAGCCTGTCGGCTTCCTCGGCGGACAGCGGTGCGCGGGCCAGCGGGGTGCAGCAGGCGGCGATCGTCTCCGCGAGGCTGGACGAGTGGTCGCCCGTGGTCTCGGTGACGGGGAGGGCCGCCGGTGGGGAGGTGGTCGCCATGCCTCCAGCATGCCTCAGCTATTGACAGCCGTCTATGTGCACGTCCATCCTCGGCTCGACAGGCATAGACCGATGTCGATGTGAGGGTGGTTGTGATGGCCAGGGTGCAGTTGGCGTTGAACGTGTCCGATGTGGACGCGGCGGTGGAGTTCTACTCGAAGCTGTTCGGGGTGGAGCCGGCGAAGCGCCGGCCGGGGTACGCGAACTTCGCCGTGGACGTGCCGCCGTTGAAGCTGGTGCTGATCGAGAACCCGGACGCTCGTGGCACTGGGGTGGCGGGGGCGCTGAACCATCTCGGGGTGGAGATCGAGACGTCGGAGGAGGTGTCCGCCGCCGCGACCCGGCTGCAGGACTCCGGGCTGGTGACGGCGGTGGAGGAGAACACCGCCTGCTGCTATGCGTTGCAGGACAAGGTGTGGGTCGATGACCCGGACGGCGCGCCGTGGGAGATCTACACGGTGCTCGCCGACATCGCCGAGAACAGCGGCACGCAGCTGCGCACCGTCGAGCCGGGCGACGGCCCCGGGTCGGCGTGTGATTGCGGGCCGGTGTGCGCTCCCACGGTGACGATCGAACCGGCACCCGCCGGCGTTACCCGCTGACACCGGACGTGACGGACAACGGGGAGAGTCAGCCGCCGCTGGTGCGGCGGCTGGCCGCCGAAACGGTGGGCAGCATGCTGCTCGCCGCGCTGGTCATCGGGTCGGGGATCGCCGCGCAGCAGCTCAGCCCCGATCAGATCGGTCTGCAACTGGTCGAGAACGCCGCAGCGACCGCCGCCGGCCTGTACGCGATCATCCTGATGGTCGGGCCGGTGTCCGGAGCGCACTTCAATCCCGTGGTCACGGCGGTCGATGCCGCGTTCGGGGGGTTGTCGTGGCGGGATGCCGCCGCCTACCTGCCCGCCCAGATCGCCGGCTGTATCGCGGGAGCGGTGCTGGCGAACCTGATGTTCGACCGGCCAGCGGTGTCGATCTCCACGCATCACCGGGCATCGGGGTCACACCTGCTGGCCGAGGTCGTCGCGACCGCCGGCCTCATCCTCCTGATCTTCGCGCTGGTGCGTTCCGAGCGGGGTGAACGGGCCCCGGCCGCGGTCGGCGCCTACATCGGTGCGGCGTACTGGTTCACCAGCTCCACCAGTTTCGCGAACCCGGCGATCAGCGTCGGGCGGATGTTCTCCGACACCTTCGCGGGGATCGCCCCCGCCTCCGTACCGGCGTTCATCGCCGTCCAGGCGGTCGGAGGGCTGGTCGGGTACGGGCTGGTGCGGCTGTTCTACCCCCCGACCCCGACCACCCCGGCGCAGGCCGCCCAGGTCCTGCTCCCGCACACCGACACCGCCGCCGCGGCGAACGGTGCCGCCCAGCCACGTCTTCCTGGAGGTGTCTCATGACCGATTTCGACAGCTCTACCGGCGTCGGCGGCTTACCGGGCCTGGACCCGGTGACCGCACGGGCGCTGTCCGCGAGTGCGGCCCGGCTCGCCTACGACTACGACACCACCTTCCCGGCGAGCGAGGTCGAGGAGGTGCTCCTCGACTCCTACCGCCAGCTCGCCCGCACTGCCCGGGTCACCCTGTTCCTCCCGACACTGGCGGAACGACTGACCCGGGAACGCCTCGAAGCCCTCGGCGCCACCCGCGGACTGATCGCCAAGCGGGTCCCCGAAGTGCTGTTCGTCTGCGTCCGCAACGCCGGCCGCTCACAGATGGCCGCCGCGCTGACCCGTCACTACGCCGGGTCCGCGTTGCACATCCGTACCGGCGGCTCCGACCCCGGCGAGCACATCCATCCCGAGGTCATCGCGGCGATGAAGGACATCGGTCTGAGCCTGGACGAGGAGTTCCCCAAGCCGCTGACCGACGACATCCTCGCCGCCGCCGACGTCGTCATCACCATGGGCTGTGGGGACCGCTGCCCCTATGTCCCCGGCAAACGCTACGAGGACTGGCCCATCGACGACCCTGACAGCGCACCGGCCGATCAGGTCGCCGCCGTTCGCGACGACATCGACCACCGGGTCCGCGGGCTGATCGCCAGCATGCTCCCCGACCTCACCCTGCCCGCCCCCCGCTGACCCTCACGCCGCGGCCCGACCCGGCCGCGCAGGCTCACCTGGTAGCGAAAGGACCTGTCCGTGTCCGAGAAGCCCTCGGTGCTGTTCGTCTGTGTGCACAATGCCGGCCGTTCCCAGATGGCCGCCGGCTGGCTCACCCACCTCGCCGCCGGGAAGATCGAGGTCCGTTCCGCCGGCTCCATGCCCGCCGAGCAGATCAACCCGACCGCCGTCGCCGCGATGAGCGAGGTCGGTATCGACATCACCGCCGAAACCCCGAAGATCCTCACCGTCGAGGCCGTCCAAGCCTCCGACGTGGTCATCACCATGGGCTGCGGCGACGCGTGCCCCATCTTCCCCGGCAAACGCTACGAGGACTGGAAACTCGACGACCCCGCCGGGCAGGGCATCGACGCGGTCCGCCCGATCCGCGACGACATCCGTGCCCGCATCGAGAAGCTGATCGGCGAACTCCTGCCCGCCGGTACCTGACGCCGAGTGCCCGGTCAGCCCGGCGACCGCGTCAGGACGACACGGTCGCCGGCTCGCGCTGACCGTGGCGCGCCTGCTCGGCCCGGAGCTGGTCGCCCCGGGGGGTGCCGGTGTGCTGGGCGACATAGGTACCGGCCGCGATCGCGGCGACGACCGGCCATTCGATCACTTCGGTGACGGCCAGCAGCCCCAGCCCCGCGTAGTAGGCGGTCTTCCCCGGCGATGGCAGTGTCATCGGGCCCAGGTGCATCGGTTCCCCCGACGGGTGGGGGATCTCGAACCGCGCATTGAGGAACGGCAGCCGCAGCATCGCCGAGTGGGTCTCGTGCCGCTCCTTCGCGTCCGCCCCCATCTGCTCGACCGGTGACTGTGCGGCCCGCTGGCCGTCCTGGTCCTGCGTCCGCCTGCCGCTCGCCGTCCGCCTGCCGCTCGTGCGGGCCCGCGACGGACTACTCATCCCGCTCATCATGGTTCCTCCTCACCTCGGACGACGGCAATAGCATCCCCCGGTGGGAGCTCGGCAAAATCGACCGCTCCCCTCGATGTCCCGCTCGGCGTCATCCTGTTCCGCGACCGGCCGGTGCCGGGACGGGGCCGGCCGCACTTGTCCGGACCGCCGCCCGGGGAACGCGGGCGAGGCCGTGGAGGATCTGGGTCAAGTCGGCGCGAGTCGGGACGGGCCGTTCGGTACGCCGCTGTAGCAGGCGTTCGGTACGCCGCTGCAGCAGGAACGAGAGCAGCGTCGCGGCAGCGGACGCGGCGACGGCGATCGTCCATCCGGCCGCGCCGAGCGGGGTGCAGCCGAAGAAGTGGCTCAACCCGGGCACCTGCACGACGGCGGCCAGGACGACCGCCGAGACCAGGCTGCTGAGGATCACCATGCGACTGCGCCCGCCAACGAGCAGGGTCTGGCCGAGCTGGGAGCCGACGAGCGCCGCGAGCCCGACCGTGTCGGCGCGCCGGCGCCGCCCGGTGAGGCGGGCGGCGATCCAGGCACCCGCGGCGGCCAGGGTCGTCGCGGTCGCCCTCACCGCGATCTCTGCGTTGAGGGGACTGCCCAGGGACCGTTCGGGCCCCTCGCCCAGGAGCCGGCCGCTCGCCTCCGGATCCGGTGGGCGCAGCGCCACCGCCAGGCCGGGGGCGAGGTCGGTGAGCAGATTGACGAGCAGCAACTGCCGGGCGGACAGCGGTGAGCGTCCCGTGGCCAGCGAGCCGAGAAGGGTGAAGGCGATCTCGCCGAGGTTGCCGCCGACGAAGATGCCCAGCGCCTTGCGGACCGAGGCCCACATCGACCGGCCCTCGACGAGCACGGCGAGGATGGCGTCCAGCCGGTTCTCCGTGATGATCACGTCGGCCGCGGCCCGTGCCGCCGGGGTCCCCCGTTTACCCAGCGCGATGCCCACGTCCGCGAGCCGGATGGCGGGCGCGTCGTTGTCACCGTCACCTGTCATCGCGACGGTCCTGCCCAGCCGCTGGAAGGCCTCGATCACCCGGACCTTGTGCGCCGGTGTGCCGCGGGCGACGACGGCCACCCGCGGCAGCATGGCGTCGAGTTCCGCGTCGGCCATGGCATCGAGTTCCGCGCCGGTCACCACCTGCGCATCGCCGTCAAGCACCCCGAGCTCCGCGGCGATCGTCCGCGCGGTGCTCGGATGGTCGCCGGTGATCATTATGATCTGCACGCCCGCGGCGCGCAGCTGGTCGAGGGACGGGGTCGCGGTGTCCCGGACCGGGTCGGACAGCGCCAGGAACCCGAGGAACGCAAGGCCCGCGACGTCGTCGTCGGCCAGCTGCCGGCGCGCCGCGGGGCCCGCGGCCGCCACGCGGCGCTCGGCGACGGCAAGCACCCGGTAGCCCGCGGCGGCGAGGCGGTGGTGTTCCCGAGCCAGACGTGCCTGGCCACGGACGTCGAGCGGCTGGGTGCGGCGGCCGGTCCGGCGGTGGGTGCAGCGGGGCAGCACCACCTCGGGCGCTCCCTTGACGCTGAGCAACGTGGCGGCGCCAAGCTGGCCCAGGCAGGCGTGGTAGCTGCGGCTCGGGTCGAACGGCAGGGCGGTCAACGGCGACCATTCCCGCCCGTCGGGTGCCCGGCCCACGCCCGCGGCGGCGGCGCCCTTCACGACCGCCCGGTCGGTCGGGTGCGGCAGCTTGCGATGCTGGTCGTCCGGGGTGGCGCGCAGGCCGACGGCCACCACCTGACGCCCGGTCCCGTCGAGGTCCGCCAGCGGACGGGAACGGGAGCCGTCCGACACCGCGGTCAGCCGGATCTTCCCCTTGGTGAGGGTCCCGGTCTTGTCGAAGCACAGCACGTCCACCCGGCCGAGCGTCTCGATGGTGCGCGGATTGCGTACGAGCGCGCCCCGCCCGGCCAACCGTCGGGCGGAGGAGAGCTGGGCGGCCGTGGCGAGGAAGGGCAGCCCCTCGGGGACCGCCGCGACGGCCAGCGCCACTCCGGCACTCAGCGTGTTCCGGATCGGGAGGCCGCGTACCAGCCCGGACAGCAGCAACGTCCCGGCCGCGCCGAGTGCGACCGGGATGGTGAGGTCCGTGATCGCCGCGAGCCGGGCCTGCACACCCACCGGTCTCGCCGGCTCGGCGGCCGCGGCCAGGCCCCGCCCCGCCTCGGTGGCGGTGCCGGTAGCCACCACCAGGGCGGTGGCGCGCCCGGCGGCCACGGTCGTGCCCTGGAAGACCATGCAGGTCCGCTCCGCCAGGTCCCGGGCGGCGACCGGCTTCGGCGACTTCGCCACCGGGAGCGATTCGCCGGTCAGCGACGACTCGTCCACCTCGAGTGCCTCGGTGGACAGCAGGCGGCAGTCGGCGGGGACGACGTCGCCCGGCCCCAGCGTGAGCACATCCCCGGCCACCAGATCGTCCGCGGTCAGCTCCACGTCCGCACCGTCCCGCCGCACCAGAGCTGGGATGGCCGAGACGGCGAAGAGACGAGCCAGCGCCCGGTCGGCGCGCAGCCGCTGCACCGCCCCGATGAGCGCGGAGCCGACCGCGACGCTGACGACGAGCCCGGAGTCGAGGACCGATCCGGTGGAGGCGGACAGCGCGGCGCCGCCGAGCAGGACCGGGGTGAGCGGGTTTGCCAGTTCCGCGGCGAACGCCCGGGCCAGACCGGGGGCGTTCACGGACACGGACGTCTCGCCGACCTGCCGCTGGGCGACCTGGCCGGTGGAGAGTCCTCGCCGGGTGCTGCCGAGCCGGTCCAGGCATGCCCCGGGCGGCAGCACATGCCATGGGATATGCGGGATCGTCGGGGGCGCCGGCCGGCGGCCCAGCTCACGCGCAGCCCAGGTGCCTTCCCCCAGAGCGGCCGCGGCCGCAACCGTCACCATGAGCTGGGCGCGGGCCGCCAGCGCCTCGCCGGCCCCGGTCAGCGCGACCAGGGCGGCGGTCCCCGTGCCCAGCTCCGCCAGGCGCACCGCGTGCCGGCTGACCCGGGACGCCACACCGGCAGCCTCGACCACGAGCCCCGCGGCGAGGAGGTCGTTGCCGACCAGAACATGAGCCCCCCACGCCGGCGATCCGTCCGGCCCGGCTACGCCCACCCCGCAGTCCGCGCAGCCGACCGCTGCCCGCTGCCGGGACACGACGAGTACACCGCCGCGCTCCGCCTGCAAACCACGGACGGTCGCCACCAGCCGGGTGCCCCCCGGGGCATGCCGGAACCCGGCCCACCCGTCCCAGGGCGTCCGCCCGCTCGGCCCACCCTCCGGGCCGCCGGCCACGAACACGGCGCAGCCGGAACGGCGGCAGGCGGCCAGGAACTGCTCGCTGGCCTCCACACGCTCGGGCACCAGCCCGACGAGCGCCATCAACCTCGTGCCCTGCGCGAGGCCGAGCACGGTCACCGCCCCCGCCGCGGCCAGCCGGCGCCGCTCCCGCACCCCGGTGCGGCCCCGGATGGCCAACCGTTCCACCGGGCCGAGCGTCCAGCCGTCCCGGCTCACGCGGGCAGTGGTGTCGGCGGGACGAAACAGCGCGTGGGAGCGGACGGCCACCTCGCTCGGGTCGGCGCCAGGCAACGACACGATGTCACCGATGGTGTGCTGGCCGCTGACCAGGACGTCGTGATCGACGACGACGGTGTCGACGCGGTCGAGCAACCGCAGTGCGGCCGGGGACATCACCTGCGCGCCGCGTCGGGCGAGCACGCGGGTCAGCTGGAGGGCGAATCCCTCGCGGCCGAGCCGGGTCGAGCGGGGCAGCGCAGTGAGGGCGAGAGCGGCCGCCCGGCGCGGGGCGTGGGTGAGGCCGGCCGCGGCCGCACCGGCCGCCAGCCCGCCGAGCACGGCGACATCCGCATAGTGCTCGATCGGGCCGGCCGGCAGCGGTCGCGGCCGTTCGACGACCACCGGTCGCGCCCCGGCCCATTCGGGGCGGCCCAGCAGTTCGTCCGCCACGGCCGCGAACGCATCCCGGCGGGCGCGTGCCGCGTCGAGGGCCAGGAGTCGGTAGGCGACGTCGGTACCGAGGCTGACATATCCCTGTGTCAGGCCGAGGGCGGCCGCGTTGGCCACCGCGAGGGCGAGGTCGGCATTGTCCTGGCCAAGGATCCGTTCCAGCTGACAGCGCAGCCGGGGCTGGGTGTCGACGAGCGTGACCAGCGAGGTGAGCTCGGCGGGGAGCGACGCCCACCGGCTGAGTCGACCCACCGACGCCAGTGCCAGCGCCGCCGCGTCGGCGGCCAGGGCCATCCCCGACCGGCGGACCGGTCCGGTGAAGCCGCCGGGCAGCAGGTCAACGCTCGGCTCGGCCGTCACCCCCTCCACCTGCCTCACGGCGGCGGCCAGCTCGTCCGTGGTGGGCGCGGAATCGACCAGGCCGATCAGGACGCGCTTCAGTGGCGCGTTCACCCGAGCCCAGGCGACCCCCGGGTGACGCCCGAGCGCCTCTTCCAGCGCCCGGCAGCGGGTCTCGCCCTCCGGCCCGGAGGCTCCGCGTACCTCGAAGCTCGTCATTCGGCCGGCGACGCGGTCGCGCCGGCCGGGTTCCGTGCGCGGTTCGAACCGGTCGAACAGGGGTGGGGTGAGGGCGTGGAGGACGGCGGCCGGCAGATGCCATACCGATCGACTGCCCGGAAGGCGCATCCGCGGACCCCCTCGTCAGGCCGATGCCACGTCAGCCCTCCGTTCCGCGAGGGCATCTCCTTGAGATGCCGCTACCCGAATCCGGGTGGATGCTAACCACGCGTCACCGCCAAGGGGTGCAGCCCGACACCTCACAGCCCGACGCCTCCCGGCGAGCCGCACGCTGTCCGCCGTGGTCTTGCGGGGAAGGTGGCCGGCTGCCCGTCAGGGTGATTCCAGATGGTTGCGCCGGAACGTGGGGGTTGTGCACGGTGACCGATGCCGATGCCGATGCCGATGCGTCCGGCGCGAGGCCGTGGTTCACGCCTGTGACGGAACAGCTCACCCCGGCCGATCTGAAGATCGATGTTCCGCACTCGGCTCGGGTGTACGACTGTTTCCTGGGCGGCAAGGACAACTTCCCGGCTGACCGGGAGGCCGCCGAGCAGACGCTGGCCATCTTCCCGGACATGCGGACCGGGGCGCGTGAGAACCGGGCGTTCCTGCACCGCGCGACCCGGAGACTCGCCGGGGAGCTGGGGCTGCGGCAGTTCCTCGACATCGGCACCGGCATCCCGACCTCGCCGAACCTGCACGAGGTCGCGCAGGAGGCCGCCGCGGACGATCGGATCGTCTACGCCGACAACGATCCGATCGTCCTCGCGCACGCCCGCACCCTGCCGACCGGTACCCGGCAGGGCCGCACCGCCTACCTCGACGCCGACCTGCGCGAGCCGGAGAAGATCCTCGCCTCGCCCGAGCTGGCCGAGACTCTCGACCTCGACCGGCCGCTCGTGCTCTCCCTGATCGCCGTGCTGCACTTCATCCCTGAGTCGGACGACCCGTACGGCCTGGTCCGCCGCTACACGGAGATCCTCCCGCCGGGCAGCTACGTGGCGCTCACCCACGCCACCGGGGACTTCGCGCCGGAGGAGGCGGAGCGGGTCTCGGCCGTCTACCAGGCACGCGGGATCGCGCTGACCCCACGCTCCCGGGCCGAGGTCGAGGACTTCCTCGCCGGCCTCGACCTCGTCGAGCCGGGTGTCGTGCCGGTCCACCGCTGGCACGCCGAGAAGGACGTCCCTGAGGAACTGGCCGACAGCCGCGTCAACGTCTACGGCGCCATCGCCCGCGTCCCCTAAGGGCTGTCTGGCCAGCGACGGGATCCATTTCGGCCAGGTCTGGTAGATGACGCTGCGGCTGGTTCAGCGCGCCGGGGGAGCCAGCCGGTACACGGCGTCGGCCTGGTCGTCGGTGATGTAGACGGCCCTGTCCGGTCCCGCGACCGCGGCCACCGGACGGCCCCACCGAGAGCCGTCCGCAGTCTGGAACCCGCCGACCAGGGTCTGCTGCCCGCCCAGGTCGCCGTTGCGCCAGGGGAAGAACGACACTTCCGGGGCGCGTGGGGGTGACGCGTTCCACGAGCCGTGTATGCCCACCAGCGCGCCGGAGGCGTAGCCGCCTGGCAGGTCGCCGTCGACGAACGACAGGCCCAGCGGCGCGGAATGCCCGGGGAGTGCCTGCTCCACGGGGGGGAGTGCCGCGCAGTCGAGCATCCGCCCGTCCGGGTTCGTCTGGACGTCGCGGGTGAACGGGACGTCGGAGAAGTCCTGGCGGGAGCCGCGGACACCGGGGTCCACGTCGGCGTCGGGGTTGCAGTACGGCCAACCCAGGTTCCGCCCGGGGGTGAGTTTCGCGAAGGGCTCGACGGGATGGTCACGCACATACTCGTCGATCACCTGCCCTCGCGCCGACCCCGGATCGTCGCCGTAGGGGCGGTCGTACGGGAACTGGATGTTGTCCCGGTTGTTGACCGCGGTCCATACCGCGCCGTCGGGGGCGACGGCGAGGGCGGTGCCGTTGCGGACGCCCACGGCGAACGGCTCCGGTGGCCCGCCGCCGGGTGGCACGCGCAGGATCGAGGCCCGCGGCGGCGTCGCGGTGAGATCGTCAGCGCTGATGTTGCCGGTGGATCCGACGGACACGTAGACCGATCCGTCCTGACCCACGGCGACACTTTTCAACGCATGGGCGTATCTGCCTCGCAGGTCCGGGCTCCTGGCATCGGGTAGATCCGTGACAACCGGACGCGGGTTCGTCGCCTGTCCCGCCGCGTAGGCGAAGGCGTTCACCCGGTCGCTCTGCGCTACGTACAGGGCCGAGCCGGAGAAGGCGAGCCCATGCGGCTGGTTCAGCCCGGTCAGCAGCGCGGACACGGTTGCGGTGCCTCGCCCGTCGGGCTCCAGCCGGACGACGGTGCCGTTCTCCGGCACCGAGACGAGCAGGGTGCCGTCCGGGGCCCATGCGGCCTGCCGGGCCGAGGGGACCCGTGCGAACACAGACAGTGTCCAGCCGGGGGGCACGAGCGCCTGCCGCTGCGTGTTCAGCGGGGCGGCGTCCATTCCCTCCGGGACGGCGAGGGTCACCGGTACCAGCCCCGACACGGCGGCGGAGGGCGCCGGGTCACCCTGACTCGGAGTGGTTGCGGCGGGAGCGGGGGAGTCCGACCCGCAGGCGGCCAGAAGGAAGGCGAGAGCCATCGCGAGCAACGGAAGGCGCCGGATCGTCATAGGACCCCTTCAGACCAGGGAGAGCACACCGCGAGTTCGGAAAATGACCTTTATTGATGTCGGGGTCGCTCGGCGCTGGTGAAGTCGGCGTAGAGCCGGTTCTGCCCGTCGAGGGCGAGGCCTAACAGCCCGGACTCGCCGGCGTGCCGCGCGCACTCCCCGGTTTCCACGACGAGAGGGGCCCCGTAGTAGAGAACTTCGGGAATGATGCCGTCGTCGCGCTCGATGATGAGGGGCGTGCCGCCGAGGAACACAACAGTCCAGGGCGTATCCAGGGCGGTTAGGAGCGTGGTGGACGCGACGGGAGCCGCAAGGCTATCCGGCCTGGCGGATGTCGTTACGGGAGGCGATTGCGATAGCGGAATCGGCGATGCGGCCGGGTCGGGAGCGGACGGGCTGCATGTGGCCGGGGCAAAGCCGACTGTGGCGGTGAGGGGGACGACGGCCGGGGGCAGGCGGACTCTCATCGCATCGGTCTCCTTCCGCGGCGTCGGCGCGCCGACGCTGGGACCTGGCTAGGGGCCGACGTGGTTGCGTGCACGCCATTCCACGCTAGGCGGCTCGATACAGCCCTGGGAGGCCCCGTCAGAGCCTGGCAGGCCGGGCCAAAGGCTGTTTCGTAACCTCGTGCGGGGACCCGGGGCTGCCTGGCGGATCATGTTGGGGTGCAGGTCGTCTCCGCTGCTGACCCTCAGTGGATCTTTCCATTCGCCGGGTTGAAACCGACCCGGTTCCGCCGGCTGGTCCGCCTGGTCGCCCAGCGCGGTGGGGACCGGATCGCTTATGGCCGCCCGGGGAGGGAGTCACCATCAAGGGGGGTAATGGCAGAGACCCCCAACCACCAGAGGTGGTACTTAGCCTGGAGGGATGGACAACCGCAGTGAGGTCCGCGCGTTCCTCACCTCACGTCGGGCCAGGATCAGCCCCGGTCAGGCCGGACTTCCCGCCTACGGGAACCGCCGGGTGGCCGGGCTGCGCCGTGGTGAGGTCGCCGTGCTCGCCGGCGTCAGCGTCGAGTACTACACCCGCCTGGAACGCGGCAACCTTTCCGGGGTCTCCGACAGCGTCCTGGACGCCGTCGCCCGCGCGCTGCGGCTCGACGAGGTCGAACGCGCGCACCTGTACAACCTGGCCCGCGCCGCCAGCCCGGCTGCGGCGCGCACCCGCCGGTGCGAGAGCGCACCGAAGATCCGGCCCGCCATCCGCCGCGTCCTGGACTCGATGACCGGCGTGCCCGCGCTCCTGTGCAACCACCGCTTCGACATCCTCGCCGCCAACCCGCTGGGCCGGGCCCTCTACTCGCCCGTGTTCACCACCGCGACGCAGCCGGTGAATTCTATGCGGTTCGCGTTCCTCGATCCGTACGCACGGGCGTTCTACCCGGAATGGCAGAAGGTGGCCCGTGAGTCCGTCGGTGCGTTGCGTACCGCAGCAGCCAGGGACCCTCATGACAGGCAGCTGATGAACCTCATCGGCGAGCTTTCCATGCGCAGCGAGCCCTTCCGCACCTGGTGGGCTGCGCAGGACGTCTTCGTGCACCGTCACGGCACGAAACGCTTCCGCCATCCCGCCATCGGCGAGCTCGAACTCGCCCACGAGGCTCTCGAACTTCCCGGCGAGGACACCTTGGCTATCGTGATCTACACCGCCGAGGCGGAAACACCCTCGGGTGACGGCCTCGAACTGCTGGCCACCTGGGCCGCAACGGCGAAGGACGGTGCGAGCCGCGCCAGGTCCCATGGACAGGCAGACTGACACGTTACCCACGACGGTGCCCTTCGAGCCGGA
Source organism: Frankia sp. Hr75.2 (assembly GCF_949319125.1). Classification (NCBI taxonomy): domain Bacteria; kingdom Bacillati; phylum Actinomycetota; class Actinomycetes; order Frankiales; family Frankiaceae; genus Frankia; species Frankia sp. Hr75.2. Next base: position 24,643 of record NZ_CASGGV010000335.1, read on the forward strand.
CAGACGACCGGCGCCTGATCCCGCTGCGAGGAGGATCAGGCGCCGGAGTGTCCGACTACCTGTGGATCGGTCGTGGCGGTCGGTGATGGGTCAGTTGGTGATGGTCGTGGGGGTGGACGGGTCGGGTTGGTAGATGACGAGTCCGCCGGTTTGTGCGCGTTTGGCGGTGTACATGGCCAGGTCGGCCTGGTGGATCAGGATGTCGGGGGTGGCGGGTCGGGTGCTGGTGCTGGTGCTGTCGAGGGTGACCAGGCCGAGGCTGGCGCGGGGGGTGTAGGGCCGCCCCGCCAGCAGGCAGGGGGCCTGGATGGCGGTGGCGAGCCGTTCGCCGATGCGGCGGGGGTCGTCGGGGCCGCCGCCGTCGAGGATGACGCCGAACTCGTCGCCGCCGAGGCGGGCGACGGTGTCGATCGCGCGGGTTTCCGCGCGTAGCCGGTCGGCGCTGATCTGGAGGAGTTCGTCGCCGGCGGCGTGGCCGAAGGTGTCGTTCACCTTTTTGAAGCCGTCAAGGTCGAGGAACAGGACGGACACCGTGTCCTCGCCGGAGGTGACGGCGGGGGTGTGGGTGGTGTCGCTGTCGGTGCCTTGGATGAGGGCTCGTTGCAGCCGGCGGGTGAACAGTGTCCGGTTCGCCAGGCCGGTCAGCGGGTCGTGGAACGCCTGGTGGTGCAGTTGCCGTTCGCGTTCCCGGATCTCGGCGAGTAGCCGGGTGTTCTCGGCGAGGGTGACCATCTGCCGGAGCAGGGCGAGCACCAGCAGTGTGATCATGCCGTAGGTCTCGAACCGGTCGAGGCGGGCACCGGTGGTCAGCTTGCCCAGGATCAGCAGGCCCGCGGCGGTGAGCGCGGCGTAGGGCAACGCGGCGTGGGCCCACATCGCCCGCGGGCTGGGCGGAGCGGGGCCCTCGGGGGGCGTGGGGGTCGGGACCGGGACGAACGCGGCGAGGAAGACCAGCAGGAAGGCGAGAGCGAACCCGATCAGGCCCCAGGGCGGCAGGTGGAACCCGTACTCCGCGGCGACGTAGGCCATGACGTTGGTGGTGAGTCCGTAGGCCAGCAGGCCGGTGCCCAGCAGTGCCAGCGTCGCCGGGGCACGGGGTCGGCGGAAGCAGGCGATCAGCACGACCGCGGTGGCGAGGATCAGACCGGCACCCTGATGGGTCAGAGCGAACCGGAACGGCCTGAGACCGGGGCCGGTCTGGACGAGCGGGGCGAGCACCGTCCCCCATTGCAGCAGGACGAGCGAGCCGGCGATCAGCAGGCAGTCCAGCAGGGTGATCGCATGCCAGCGGTGGGCGCCGTACCACCGCCTGCCAGCACTCCCGGCCCGGCTGTCCACCGGGTCGGTGGGCAGGGACAGCAGCCCGGCCAGGGCCACCCCGTAGAAACTGAGGAAGACGGCATACGCCGGGGACATGCCTTGCCTGTGGGGCAGATCTCCGGCCAGCAACGTCGGTGCGATCGAGAGGCTGGCGAGCATCGCCCCGGCGGCGGTGAGACCGACGAGCACCCGCCAGCGGCGCTCCGCCCCGCGTACCCGCCGGGCGGTCCAGAAGCAGGCGGCCGCGGCGGCGAACTGGGCGGCGGTGGAGACGAGGTCCGTGGCGACGCGGGCGGAGCGCAGGTCCAGCAGCACCGCGAAAGCAACATCCAGCCCCAGCAGCGCCAGGGAGGTGATGATGGCGCACCACAACACTCGTGGCGTACGACCCGAACCGGTCAGACGCCACGGACTATGTGCAGAAACGACGACATTGCGGAGTTTGAGCATCACCCACACCCCCGCAAGGAAGCTTATCGCAATCATTTAGATTCGTACAGTGACGATTCGGCTAGGGTGGGTTGAACAAGGAGGGCTCCGTCACGGCGAATGTCGTGACGAAGCGGCTGTAGCGGGGTGCAGTCGCCGCGGGCTGCGGCGATGCCAGCGTCGCTGGCAGGCTGACGTCCTGCCTACGCTGTCGGCGGTCGGCTGGTGGAGGTATGCACGCTGTGATCGCAGGTGACACGGCCCAGCCCTTCAACCATTTCAGGATCCCAGACTGATGCGCGCGACCTTCGCCACCGAGCACACCCCCGGCCGGGTCAACGAGGACGCGGTCGCCGTCGGCGACGGCTGGGCGTTCATCCTCGACGGCGCGACCGCCCGTGCCGGTGTGGTCTCCGGGTGCGTGCACGACGTCCGCTGGCTCGCCAGCACCCTCGCGGGGGAGCTCGCCCAACGGCTACTCGGCTCGCAGCAGACTCTCCCAGCTCTCCCAGCTCTCCCAGACCTGCTTGCCGAGTCCATCCAGGCAACCTGCCGCCAGCACGGCCCCGACTGCGACCTGTCGAACCCCAACAGTCCCAGCTCTACCGCCGTCATCGCGCGGTGGACATCCGAGGAGTTCGAATACCTCGTCCTTGCCGACTCGCCGCTGATCCTCGACCTCGGCAGAACCATCCGCCCGATCATCGACGACCGGATAGCGCACCTGCCGGACTACTCGGCAGACGGGGTGGCCCGTTCCCGGAACCAGCCGGGCGGGTTCTGGGTGGCTTCCACCAACCCTGACGCCGCATATCAGGCCGTCACCGGTTCGGTGCCGGCTGACGAGGTCCACCGCGCGGCCCTGCTGTCGGACGGCGCGTCCCGGCTCGTCGAACAGTTCGGCGTGCTGGACTGGCTGGGCCTGGTGGATCTTCTGGACAAGCCGGGGCCTGCCGAGTTGATTCGCCGGACCCGCGCGGCGGAGCGCGCCGAGGCACCCGAGATGGCTGCACGCCGCCAGGAGAAGCGCCACGATGACGCGACCGCCATCCTGCTCCGCAGGTAGATCCGCAGGTAGAGGCGTGTTGATCCGGGCACGAGATCGCGACCCGGCCCGTTGGTCGATGTTCGTCCGCGGCTCCAGACCCGTCGCCGGCGGGGAGCCGGGGCCGGGGCGCCCTGGCAGGTGCGCCGGCCGGGGTCAGGTTCGGTGGCGCGAACCCCGGCTCGCGCCCACCTGTCGGGTCGGCGTCGATCGCGGTGGGAGGCTGATCGGCCGCGCTACAACTCAGGACATGTCACGTGTGATAGCTGGTCTGCACGCGGTCCCGGTGCTTCTCATAGGTGGGGCCCTTTCGGTCTCCTTCATGCTCCCGGCGGACAAGCGATTCCTGCTTGCGCCGATGATCGCTGGCGTGACGGCGGTCACGATGATTTCGATCCTCCTGCTCCTGCCGCGCCTGACCCGGTGGAGGCTCGACGAGTTGCACGGCCCCGAGAACGGTGCCGAACCGAGGGGAAGCAGTGGCGGTTCCGACGACGGCGACGGCGGTTGGAGCCACGCCCACTACGGCCACCGCCACGGCGACCAGTACGGCCACAACCATCATGTTCACGGCGGTCATCACGATCATTGTCACTCGGGTTCGGACTCCTGGGGCGGCTCCGACAGCCACAGCAGCTCCGGTAGTTCGTCGAGCAGTAGCTACGACAGTTCCTCGTCCAGCAGCAGCTCGGACAGTTCGTCCAGCACCTCGAGCTGCTGACAGAAGGTTGTCGACGAACATGGCCTCAAAGATCTATCAAAGCCACGCGAGGCGCCCTCTTAGCGCTTGATCCACAGTTCCTCGGCCTGTACTGAGGGTAGTCGGCGGGGTGTTACCTGTTCACGGACGCGGCGAGTTGTACGGGCGTGATCTGCTCAGCGAGCCCACCAAGCCCATGACAAATTTGACGGCATGACGAAAAGGCGGCACCAACACTGTTGGAACGGCGAGCGCCACGCAGCTCGCAGCATCCCCTGGGTCGGCGCAGCCGCCCTGTTCAAGCTTGGCCTCTCAGGGGTCGGGTATCTGCGGTGCGGTTATTGATTGCTGGGGAGTTGGCTGGCGACGCCGTCGAGGAAGAGGGTCATGCCGTGGGTGAAGACGTCGTCGGCGGAGGCGGCGGTGTAGAGATTCCCGGCCGTACGTAGCGCCGGGAAGTCGTCGGCGGGTAGTCCGTCGAGAAGTTGACGCAGGTCGGCTGCTCCGGCCACTCCGTTCGAGCCGCGACCGGCGGGGCTGCGTCGGATGTTGGTGGAACCGCCAACGAACTCGATCATCGTTATGGTCGTGTAGACCGCCTGTCTGTCGGTCAGTCCGGCCTCGAGGTACAGGGCGAGGGCGAATTCGACGAGGCGCAGCATGTTCGGCCCGGATCCGGATCCCGATTTGCTCCGCCCAGCCGACGGGGGCAGCGGCTGGCTGAGGGTGACCCTGCGCATCTCGAGCATCAGTGCCTCGACGTCGGCGCGCCAGCCGCGGCCGGTGCGATCGAGCCGGATGTCGCCCATCACGTGGTCGGCGATGAGGGCGATCAGCTCGTCGCGGCTGGCGATGTGCCGGTAAAGCGAGGCGTTGCTGGTGCCGAGCCGTTCGGCGACCGAGCGCACGGTCAGCGCTTCCAGCCCTTCCTCGCGGAGGATCTCCAGGGCCGTCTCGACGATGCGTTCGGTGGACAGTCCGCCGGCTCGCGGCCTGCGGCGACGGTCGACCAGGGCGCGCTCCGCCCACCAGCGGGCTGATCCGGGCTCAGCGGGTACCGCCGTCTCCTCGGTCGGTGCGGCTCCGTCGCCGTGAGCGGGCGACCGGAGACCATCGGTCACCGCGGGTGGTGAAGATGTCACAGGGCCCTCCGGTTCCGTCTTGACGGTATGCGAGCATCGCCCGCATACTCATCCACTGGCAAGCGACCGTCGGTCGCATAAGGAGTGGGTGTGCGGCCACGATTACAGCGCGGACCTACTTGTGTCTACCGACATGGGTCCCAACCGCCGGCCACAAGAGCGGTGGGGTACCGCGACCGACGTCGTCGCCGCACCCTGACCGGTCGCATGACCAGGCCCACCCCCGCCACCACCCACCCGGCTGACCGGCAAACGTCACGCCTTCTCCCGACGCGCGCCATCTGGCCCGCGCTGTCGGCGTTCTCCGGACATCACCGGAAAGGCTTCTCCGCCCGGCCCGGCGAACAGGCAGGCGACCTTCAGCCTGATCTCAAGCAGCCCGCCGGGAAGATTCCGCGCCCAACCAGCTCGGTGGATTTCACCGGCGCCCCGGCCGGCAGGGCTCCTCACCGCCGCCCGCGGCGCGCCCACCAGCGCGCAGGGAATCCACCCAGGCGAAAAGGTGATCCGCCGATCCCCGCGTACACGATGTGGCCGGTGACCGCCACCGGCGATGAGGCA
>NZ_CASGGV010000336.1:0-29030 GCF_949319125.1 Frankia sp. Hr75.2
CGTCGGGATTGTCCAGCCGACCCTGCTCCCACCACAGGGCGAGCAGCGCGAGGTGGTACGCGCCGCTCTCGTAGAGCTCGGTCTCCCGGTGCAGGGCGAAGGCGTGGTGGTAGATCTCCTCCGCGGTGGAGAGGTCGTCGTCCCGCCACAGCGCCAGTGAGCCCTGCGCCCAGCGGAACTGCACCCGGCTGGCCGGCAGCCGCAGCAGGTCGCTGCCGAGCGCGCCGAGCCGGACGTGCTCGGCGGACCCCGGGTCGCCCAGCTCCGTCTTCGCCAGGTAGAGCAGCCCGTGCGCGATCACCTCGTCGATCTGCGCGCTGGCGTGCGGGACGGTGGCCAGCCGGTTGAGCAGCTCGACGGACTCGGCGGCCCGCTCCGCGATCCCGGAGAACACCAGTGCCCGACTGAGTAACGCGTCGGCCAACGCCTCGTCGTCACCGATGCGTTCGGCCAGCTCGATCGCCCGGCGGCTGAGCAGGTCGGGGACGGAGCCGTCCGGGTCGTAGGCGCTGCCGACGGCGAGCGCGGCCAGCACCCGGACGTGCGCGGCGGGGTCGGCGGCGACGAGGGTCTCCAGGCCGGCGAGGCGCGCCAGCAGTGGTGCCGGGTCGTCGCCGTAGACGGCCCAGGGCCAGGATCCGCTGGTCCGTAGCAGCGCGGCGGCCAGCCGGCCGGCCGAGTCGAGCCGCCCGCGGCGCACCGCGTCGAGCAGGCCGGCGTCGACGACGTCGAGCACCGTCTGGCCCCGCCCGGCGCGGGCGAGCGCGCTGACCCGCGCGACGAGCACCTCGTCCCGGTCGATGTCGAGATCACCGGCGCTCCGGTCGAGGACGTCCAGCGCCTGGCCCCACCAGTGCGCGGCGGCTTCCGACTGCCAGCGGCGCTCCGCGTAGAGGGCGGCGGCACGGCAGGCGTCGAACACGTCGGCGGACTCGGCCAGCGGCCAGGCGGCGGCGAGATGCGCAGCCCGGCGGGAGAGCGCCTCGCCCCCGCCGGAGCTGCCGCCGCCGGAGCCTCCGCTGCCTGGGCCGCCGTCCACCGGGCCGAGGGCCTCGGCCACCCGCAGGTGCAGCCGCTGGCGGCGCAGGCTGGAGATCCCGGCGACGACCTCGTCGCGCAGCAGCGCGTGCGCGAACATGTACCGCCCGGTGCCGGCGGCCTGGACGATCACATGTTCGTCCGAGGCCTCGTCCAGCAGGTCGGCGAGCTCGTCGCGATCGAGCCGGGTCACCTTGCCGAGCAGGTCGATGTCCAGGACGTCGCCGATGACGGCGGCGGCGCGCAGCACCTGGAGCACCGCCGGATCGAGGACGGCGAGCCGCTGCCCGAGCACCGAGCGCACGGCGACGGGTACCTTTCCGCCGGCGCGGTCCTCGGCGGGCAGGCGGGCGTACTCGCAGACGAAGAACGGGTTCCCGCTGGTCCGGTCGGCCAGCTCGGCGGCCTCGGCGTCGTCGATGGCCTGGCCGCTGATCCGGTTGACCAGCTCCGACACCTCGCCCTCGGTCAGCGGTGGGACGGCCAGCCGCCGTGATCCGTGCCGGCGGGCCGCGGCGGCGAGCAGCCGGTCGAGCTCGGGGCGGCCGGTGACGTCCCTGGCGGTCACGACGAGGGCCAGCCCGGGGCACGCCCCGGCGTCGGCGAGGTGGGTGAGCAGCCGCAGGCTCGCGGTGTCCGCCCAGTGGACGTCCTCGGCCACCACCAGCAGCGGACGGGTCCGCACGGCCTCGGAGAGTGCGTCGAGCACCCGGCCGTAGACGACGAACCGGGCCGCGTCCGCGTCGGCGCCGCTCGGCGGGGTCAGCAGATCGTCGGGGTCGGCGCCGAGGTCACGCAGCAGTTGGCGCACCGGCCACCAGGGCGGGACGGCGTCGTCGTCGGGGCACCCCGTCCGCGAGACCGCCCCGCCGGCCCGGTGCCAGCCGGCGGCGGCCTCCTCGGCGAGCCGGCTCTTGCCGATGCCCGCGGGGCCGGTGAGAACCACCCAGCGGACGGGCCCGGTCATCGCCTCGGACAGCACCGAGTCGAGCACGGCGATCTCGCGCACCCGGCCGACGAGCTCCCCGTACCGGACTCCCGGCGTTCCCTCGCCTTCGGACGCCCCGCTGCCGGCCATGGTGGTCGGGGCGGCGGGGCGGGCCGCACCGACGGCGATCGGGTTGACGGCGATCGGGTTGGCGGGGTTGGCCGCGGCGGCGGTGTTGGCTGGGCCGGTGGGAGTGTTGGCTGGGCCGGTGGGAGCTGCCGGGGTGGTGGGAGCGGCTCGGCCGGCGGTGCGGGGGGAGGCTGGCCAGGAATCCAGCGCCGGGTCCTGGCGCAGGATGGCGCCCTGCAGGTCGCGCAGCGCCGGGCTGGCCTCCAGGCCGAGCTCGTCGGCCAGCCGCCGGGCGTGGTCGCGGAAGGCGTCGAGGGCCTCGGCCGCGCGCCCCGCCCGGTAGAGCGCGATCATGTGCAGGTGGCAGGCGCGTTCCGCCAGCGGGGCGTCGTGCACCAGCTGGCGGGAGCGCAGCACCGCGGCGGTGATCCGCCCGGAGCCGAGCAGGCCGACGACCGCGCTCCGCTCGCACTGCGCCCACCGCTCGTCGACCGCGTTCGCCACGCCGCGCACCCACGGCTCGTCGCCGAACTCGGCGAGCAGCGGGCCCCGGCGCAGCGTCGCCGCCCGGTCGGCGGCCGCCACCGCGTCCGGCCAGTCCCCGGCGTCGGCGGCGGCCTGGGCCTGGTCGCACTCCCGCTCGAACAGCCGCAGATCCAGGTCGTCCGGGGGGACCTCCGCCAGATAGCCCGGGGTGCGGCGGACGATCGGTGAGGTGGCCCGCTCGTCGTCGCGCAGCAGCCGCCGCAGGTTGGAGATGTGCGCGTGCAGGCTGGAGAGCATGCTCGGCGGATGCTCGTCGCCCCACACAGCGCTGGCCAGGCGGTCGACGGAGACCACCCGGCCGGCGTCGAGGAGCAGGGCGGCCAGTACCGCCCGCTGCTTGGGGCCGCCGAGCTGGACCGGCCGGCCGTCCCGGACGACCTCGATCGACCCGAACAGGCGGTAGTACGGCACGCCCCTCATGATGCCGTCTTCGCGGTACTGGCTCGCGGGATGCGGGATCAGGACCGCGCCCGCGACTGCACCAGACCGGCGGCGGCCCGCACCGGGTGTGAGGCGGCCATCCGCGCGCGCGGGTCGTAGCTGGCGGTGAGCGTGGCGAGGCGGGCCAGCGCGGCCATGTCGTACTTGAGCGCGACGAGCACCGGGTCCGTGGTCGAGCCGAAGTTCGGCGCGGAGATTCCACCGGACCACGGCTGCACCGCGTCCATCACCGCGGCGGCGTGCCCGGCTGTGGCCTCGACGATCGGCGGGGCGGCGATGCCGATGGTCAGCAAGGAGTAAGCCGCTTCCCGGTGGCAGACGGCGCTCGACTCCCGGGGCTCGCGGGCCAGCGCGCCGCCGAGCAGCCGCAGCTCGACGAACACCTGCGGGCAGTCGGCGGCCGGCCCGATCAGCGCGAGCAGGGTGCGCACCGCGGCGTCCGGCAGCTCCCGCAGCAGCACCGACCGCTCGTGGACGGGCATCGGGTCGACCGGGTCGGCGTGGATCATCCCGAGCGCGGTGAACGGCATGACGCCGAGCCCGCCGAAGATCGCCGGCGCGAGGCCGCGGATCGGGTCGATCGCCCGCTCGCCGTCGGCCGGGTCCCCGACCCAGGCGTAGCGGACCGCGACGGTGCACCGGCCCGCCAGTGGCGGGGGCACCGCCGGCATCGCCGGCAGCCGCATGATCGCGATGGACGTCGACGCCTGCTCCGGCAGCCCCGCCGACCACGTCTTCCACGCCGACAGGACCCGGTCGGCGTCCGCGCCGTCGAAGTAGAGGCAGCCGCCGTAGATCCGGTCGACGTCCAGCAGTTCGAACTCGACGGCGGTGACCACGCCGAGCGCGCCCTTCCCGCCGCGCAGCGCCCAGAACAGCGCCGCGTTCTCCGTGGCGGTGGCCCGGCGCGGCTCGCCGTCCCCGGTGACGACGTCGAAGGCGGTGACGAGATCGCTTCCGAAGCCGAAGGTCCGCGCGACCGGCGACAGGCCGCCGCCGGTCAGGTACCCGACGACGCCGACGTGCGGCGAGGATCCGGCGAGCGCGCCGAGTCCGTGCTCGGCGGCGGCGTCGAGTACCCGCTGCCAGCGCACCCCGGCGCCGACCCGGGCCCGGCGGGTGGCCGGGTCGATGGTGACCTCGTCGAGGCGACCGGTGTGGACGAGCAGGCTCGGCCGGGTGTGGGCGAGGGCGCCGTGGCCGGTGGACTGGACGATGACGTCCAGGTCGTGGGCGTCGGCGAAGCGGACGGCGGTGACGACGTCGGTCGCGTCGGCGACCGCGACCACGGCCACCGGGGAGACGGCGACGGCGACGTTCCACGGGGTGGCGGCCGCGGCGTAGGCGGCGGTGCCGGGCAGCAGGACATCGCCGCTGATCTTGCCGGCGAGGTCGGCCAGCGGCAGCTGCAGGGACGAGGAGTCGGGCGTGAAGGACATGACGGCTCCGTCTGGTCGAGCGGTGTCGAACGGGACGGGATGAGCGTGCGGTCCGCCGCTTGGACCCCACTTGTCGTTCGCCGCCGCCCGCTTGCGCCCCGCCGCCGTGCCACTTGGACGCCGCCGCCGTGCCGCTTGGGCCCCGTGGCCGTGCGGCTTGGACGCCTGGTCGCGCCGCCCGGAGGCGCCCGGAGGCGCCCGGAGGCGCCCGGAAAAGCGAGCAGGCACCGCGCTCGGAACGCGCGGCAGCGATGAGGCCGAGCGCTTCTCCATCGGCCCGGACCGCCCCCGGGTCTTACGATGGCCGGGTGAGTCCGACCGCCGCGCGAGACGTCGTCGTCGACCGTGCCGCCCTGTTGGACTTCATCCGTCCCCGGCACCGCGGCATCCTCATGACCACCCGCCGGGACGGCAGACCGCAGGCGTCACCGGTGACGATGGGCGTGTCCGGATCCGGCGACGTCGTGATCGCGACCTACCCGGAGCGGGCCAAGGTCCGCAACGCCCGCCGTGACGAGCGCGCCTCCCTCCTCGTGCTGTCGGACGAGTTCAACGGGGAGTGGGCGCAGGTGGACGGCACGATCACCGTCGTCGACCAGCCGGCGGCCGTCGAGGAGCTCGTCGACTACTACCGCAGCATCAGCGGCGAGCATCCCGACTGGGACGAGTACCGCCAGGCGATGGTCCGGCAGGGCAAGGTGCTGCTGCGGCTGCGCGTCGACGGCTGGAGCCCGATCAGCCGCGGCGGTTTCCCGGCCCGCCTGCTCCAGGGGGCCGACCAGCCGAGTCCGTCGAGCCCGGGCGGCGCCTGACCGCGACCGGGCGTCCTGGCGTCTGACCGCGGCCCCGGCGTTCCGGCGCCTCCCGCCCGCCGCGGTTCACGGCTTCGCACTGTTCCTGGAAGCTCGCGGTCCGTGGCTGTTCGCTGTCCAACGTGGCTCACGGCTCACGGCTCACAGTCGCTGCCCGCTGTCCGTCACGTTCCCGCCCTCGGCTCCGCCGGACGCCTGAGGTCTGGATCTCGGCGCGCCGCCGGCGGTGCCCCCCAGCTGGACTCGGGCGGGCGCTGCGACCCGTCCCGGGACAGCCATCCAGGCAATATTGACGTCGATATCAATAAGTGGTAATTTCGCCTCAGGTCAGTGATGACGTAAGGGGGTAGTCGTACGTCCCGGCCCCATGCCGTGCCGGGGGAGTCGTGCGGCTGTCTCGTGGCATTCGGCTGGAGTGGTTCGGCCAGCCAGTACGGAGGAATACGTGCCTGCGACCAAAGTCGACTTTCCCGTCTTCGACGCCGACAACCACATGTACGAGACACCCGACGCGTTCACGAAGTTCCTCCCCGAGGAATACGCCGGCCTGATCAAGTATGTGCAGGTCAACGGGCGTGACAAGATCGCGGTCAGGGGTGTGATCTCCGAGTACATCCCGAACCCGACCTTCAGCGTCGTCGCGCGGCCGGGCGCCTGGGAGGACTACTTCAAGAACGGCAACCCGGACGGGAAGTCGACCCGGGAGCTGATGGGCAAGCCGATCCGCTCCCCGGAGGCCTTCTTCTCCCCGGAGCCCCGCCTCGCCCTGATGGACGAGCTGAACATCGACCGGGCACTCATGTGGCCGACGCTGGCGAGCCTGCTCGAGGACCGGCTCCGCATGGACCCGAAGGCCACGCACGTGGTCGTCCACGCGCTGAACCAGTGGATGCACGAGCACTGGAGCTTCAACTACGAGGACCGCATCTTCGCCACGCCGGTCATCACGCTGCCGATCGTGAGCGAGGCCATCAAGGAACTCGAGTGGATTCTCGAGCGCGGTGCGAAGATCATCCTCATCCGGCCGGCTCCCGTGCCCGGCTACGAGGGTTTCCGGTCGTTCGCGCTGCCCGAGTTCGACCCGTTCTGGCAGAAGGTCGTCGAGGCGGACATCACCGTCGGCCTGCATTCCTCGGACGACGGCCTGACCCGCTACTACAACATGTGGGAGGGCCGGCAGGACGGTGAGCACCTCCCGTTCGCCTCGCCGTCCGCCTTCCTCGACATCATGCACCTCCAGGGCCGGGGCATCTTCGACACCGTCGCCTCGCTGATCGGGCACGGACTCCTCACGCGGTTCCCGAGCCTGCGGATCCTGCCCGTCGAGAACGGCTCCGGGTGGGTGCGTCCCTTCGTCGAGGCCGTCGGCACCTCGTACGCGCACAGCCCGAAGCTGTACGACGAGGACCCGCTGAAGGTGCTCAAGCGCAACGTCTGGATCCACCCGTTCCACGAGGAGAACCCGCGCGGCCTCATCGATCTCCTGGGCGTCGACCGGGTCGTCTTCGGATCCGACTACCCGCACGCCGAGGGGATGTCCGACCCGGTCTCCTACGTGAACGAGCTCGAGGGCCTGCCCAAGGAGGACATCGCCCGAGTGATGGGCGGCAACCTCGCCGAGGCGCTGAAGCTGCCCTTCGCAGCCTGAGGGCGTCCCGCCTTTCGCGGGTCGCACCCTGACAGACCGGCCTGGCCGGCATCGCACGAGTGATCCGTGCGGGGCCGGCCAGGCCGCTTTCGTGTGTGGTGGAACCACGAGCGCCGTCCCGCGAATGATCGTCGTCGTCGTCGGCGGCGGCGGCAGCGGCGGCAGCGGTGGTGTCGGTGTCGGCGCCGGACTGGTCGTGCGGCCGTCGGGACTGCTCCGGTCAGTACTGCACGTGCGTGATGGCGGCCGCCGGGTCGTGCAGGGCCGGCCCGTAGTGCTCGGCGAACAGCTTCGCGACGAGCTCACCGCGGCTGCCGACGCCCACCTTGGCGAAGACCGCCTTGAGATGGTCCCGCACGGTGTGCGGTGACAGGAACAGCTCGGCGGCGATCTCCTGGTTGGACAGGCCCCGGGCGACCGCCCGGGTGATCTCCTGCTCGCGCACGGTCAGGCAGTACGCCTCGACGATGATCGGCGCGATCTGCGCCGACTTCGCCGGCTCGATCGTCAGCGCGGTGGGGCCGGGCCGGCCGTTCGGCTGGCGCAGGCAGGACGCGTGAATCGAGATCCAGCGTCCGGAGACCGCCCGCAGCCGCGCGGCGGCGGGCCCGCGGTCGCGGCCCTCGTGGACGGCGGCGGCCCGGGCGACCACGGCCAGCACCGGCGTCATCGACACCGAGGGCAACGCCCAGGACGGGCCGGCGAGCTCGGCGAACAGCCGCTCGGCGTTCTCGTCGAGCGAGAGCAGCGTCCCCGACGTGTCGAACAGTGCGGTGCCCGGACCGCTGGCCGCGCCCGCGGCAGCGGGCCGCGTAGGCACGGCGGTGGTGAAGGCACGCAGCGCGGCCGCGATCACCGGCATGAGCGTGCGGACGAGCTCGACCTCGGTCGCGGTGAACGAGCCCCGGGCCCGGTCCCGGTACAGGTCGACGACGCCCCAGGTGTTCCCGACCGGAACGCGGCGCGCAGCTCGTCGCCGTAGCCCTGCGGGGCGATGAACTCCCGGTACCGGGCGCTGCGGGCGAGCTGGTCGTCCGTCGCCGTGTAAAGCGTCGCGACGCCCGATTCGGAACGGGCGAGATCACGGAAGAGCAGGACGTCCTCGACGAGGCATTCGCGTTCCCAGTACGACTCGCATCGGCTGTTCTCGATGTTCTCCACCCGGACCGGGCTGGTGGCAAGGACGGTCAGCGGATCGGTGGCGAACCAGCCCGCCCCGTCGAAGGGCACCAGCCGGCGAAGCCGGTTCGAGACATCCTCGAACAGCCCTTCGCAGGTCTCGGCTTTCGTGCAGACATCCGCCAGGGATGACAGCTGGCTCTCGACTGTCGACGTCGACCCGCGCACTGTTTCCCCCGTTGGTCACGCGCACCGCCCGGACGCGTCCGCGTGGCAAGTGTGCGGTCGGCGGGCGCGGGGCGACAACCCCCCATCTGTAGGGGTCGGTGAAAGGCCGGCCATCGAACCGGGGGAGGTGCGCTCGCGGAGGTCCCGCGATTCGCGGGATGGGTCCGGTCGGTGAACGGCGGCAGGCTTCTCGATGACGGCGACCCCCACCGCGGGAGCACATCATGAAGCTCGGAATCGCCCTTCCCAATGCTGTCCCCGGCGCACCGGGAGACGCGGTGACGACCTGGGCGCGCCGCGCCGAGGAATGCGGATTCGACTCCGTCGCCGTCATCGACCGCGTCGTGTACGACAGCGTCGACCCGCTGGTCGCGCTGGCGATGGCCGCGGCGGTGACCAGCCGCGTCGAGCTCGTCACCAACGTCCTCATCGCCCCGCAGCACCGGACGGCGCTGCTCGCCAAGCAGGCCGCGAGCATCGACCGGGCCAGCGGCGGGCGGCTCACCCTCGGCGTCGGCGTCGGCGTGCGCGCGGACGACTTCGCCGCCTGCGAGATCCCGTTCCGCAGCCGGGGCGCCCGCCTGGACCGGCAGCTCGACGAGCTGCGCGGAATCTGGAACGGGGAGTGGGGCATCGGCCCCGGCCCGGCCCGGCGGGCCCCGGCTGCTCATCGGCGGCGACGCGGCGCTGGCCGGCCCGCGCGCGGCCCGGCACGGCGGCGGCTGGACGATGATGGTCGGCACTCCCGACCAGTTCGCCGCCGGTGTGGACACCGTGCACCGCGCCTGGCGGGAGGCGGGCCGACCCGGGACGCCGCGCACCATGGCGGTCTTCTACGCCGCGCTCGGCGAGGACGGTCCCGAACTCGCCGCCGGCGCGATCGGCCACTACTACTCCTGGCTCGGCGCCGACCTCGCCGGCTGGATCGCCGGCACCGCCGCCACCGACGAGGACGCCGTCGCCCGCCGCGTCGAGGAGTTCACCGCCGCCGGCGCCGACGAGATCGTCATCGCCCCCTGCTCGGCCGAGATCTCCCAGCTCGAGCGGCTCGCCGGCGTCGCGCTGCGCACTCCCGCCGCCGTCTGATCACCACCCGCCCAGCTCCTGATCGTCTTCGTTCGCTTTTCGCCTTTCGCCTTTCGCCTTTCGCCTTTCGCTTTTCGCTTTTCGTCGTCCTTCGCGCTCCTGTCACTGGAGGAAATCTCATGACCATCGCCCGCATGCTCGGCCTGCGCGTCGCGGCCCAGTCGACCGGCCACAACGCCGGGCCGATGGGCGACCTGGCCGGCTCGATCCTGCTGCGGACGTCCGCCATGCGCGGCGTGCACATCGACGCCCGCGCGCGGCTCGCCCGGGTGGAGGCGGGCGCGCAGTGGGCGGACGTCACCACGGCGGCCGGTGAGCACGGCCTCGCCGCGCTCGCCGGATCGGCCCCGGACGTCGGCGTCGCCGGCTACACGCTCGGCGGTGGACTCAGCTGGCTGGGCCGCTCACACGGGCTGGCCGCGAACAGCGTCGTCGCGATCGAGGTCGTCACCGCCGACGGCGCGCTCCGCCGGGTCGACCCCGACCACGACCCCGACCTGTTCTGGGCGCTGCGCGGCGGGGGCGGCAGCTTCGGCGTCGTCACCGCCCTGGAGTTCCGGCTGTACCCGATCACGCAGGTGTACGCGGGAGTGCTGTTCTTCCCGGCCGAGCGCGCGGTGGAGGTGCTGCGGGCGTGGCGGGAGTGGCTGCCGTCGGTGCCCGACGAGGTCGCCTCCGTCGGCCGCATCCTGCACTTCCCGCCGCTACCGGAGCTGCCACCGCATCTGTCCGGCCGCTCGTACGTCGTCGTCGAGGCCGCCTGCCAGCTCTCGGTGGGGCAGGCCGACGAGCTGCTCGCCCCGCTGCGCGCCCTCGAGCCCGAGCTGGACACGTTCCAACCCACACCGGTCGGTGAGCTCGGGCTGCTGCACATGGACCCGCCCGGCCCCGTCCCCGCGCACGGCGACGGGATGCTGCTCGGCGAGCTGCCCGAACAGGCCATCGACGTGTTCGTGGACGTCTCCCGCGCGCACGGGCCGGCTCTGCTGTCGCTCGAGCTGCGCCACCTCGGCGGCGCGTTGCGCCCCGGCGCGATGGCGGGCGGGGCCGTCGACGGGATCGACGCGGCGTTCGCGGTGTTCGCGCCGGCATGACCCCGACCGAGGAGGCGACCCGCGCGGTGACAGCCGCGGTCGATGCCGTCCACCGTTCGCTCGCACCGTGGTCGACGGGCGGGTGCTACCTGAACTTCGCCGAGCGTCCCAAGCCGGGGCAGGCGCTGTTCGGCGCGGACGTCCACCGTCGGCTGACCCGGATCAAGGCGGCCTACGACCCCGCCGACGTGATCCGGGCCAACCACCCGGTGCCACCCGCGAGCTGACGCCGCCGGCCCGCCGCCGGGACGCGGTCGGGAGGCCGTCGGCCGATCTATGCCGCGGATCGGGGGCCGTGCGCGGTCCAGCCCAGGCGGTTCAGCACCGCCTGGGCAGTGGCCGTGACCGGCGGCTGAACGGTGAAGTCGCCGTACAGTGCCACGAATCTCGGCCAGTAGAAGTCGATCACCTGCTTTCCCCGCTCGAACGGGTGGACGTACATCCACCTGAGCTCCCACACCCCGTCCATGAGCTTGAAAGCGACGGCGCCGGCGGCCACGAAGCTGACCGCGTTCACCCGCGGGGCGGAGAGCAGCCACACCCGCTGCTCCCCGAAGTTCAACGCCCGGGCGAGCGGAAAATCGTAGCCGCATTCCCGCTTGGCCGCGTTTCCGAACATCTCGGCGGCCTGCCGGAGGTCGAGCGGTGAATCCCGGGAAACCTCGATACAGTCCGGACCTTCACTCGCGCGACGCTGATAGGGAAGGACCGGCATGTCGATCCGGTATCGAGGTGAAAGCCGTTCCTCCTCGCTGAGCCATGTTTCGCGGTCAACCGGAGTGAGGTCGGTCATCGTTCCCCTTCACTGCGTGGTTCGGTCGTTCGCCGTTGAACCGGATCCGGGTGGGCGACGCCCTCGGGGTTGTTCCGGGCGGCGCCCCGGGCGGCGAACGACGACGATCACCCGACGGGGATGCCACCAAGCCTGACCGACCCGCCCGCCCCGCGAAAGATGCTGGATGGCCCCAGAACCGAAACGGATGGCACCTCGGTGCGGGCACCGCCCGCTCGCCGCCCGCTTGCCGCCCGGTCTGCCGCGGCCCGCGCTTCGGCAGCCCGTTTCTCCACAGCCTGGTCTTCCGCCACACGGTCATCCACAGCCCGGGGCCGCGCCGCCCTCAGCCGCGTTGATCCGAGGACACTGGGCGCATGTTGCCCGACCTCACGGTCGCCGGGGCGGACCTGCCCGTCCGGTCCGCTCTGCCGGCGCTCGTCGCCGCGCTGACCGGTGGTGACGAGCACGGGTCGCGCTCCGCCGGCGGGGCCGCGGTGCTGGTGGCCCCGCCCGGCACGGGCAAGACGACGCTTGTCCCGCTCGCGCTCGCCGACCACGTCCCGGGTCGGGTACTGGTCGTCGAGCCGCGGCGGATCGCCGTCCGCGCCGCGGCACGGCGGATGGCCACCCTCGCCGGCGGTGGTGTGGCGGGTGGTGCCGGGGCTCGCGCTGATGCTGTGGGTCGCGGCGGTGTGGGCGGGGGCGAGGTGGGTGGCGCGGTCGGCTACACGATCCGCGGCGAGCGCAGGGTCGGGCCGTCCACCAGGGTCGAGGTGGTCACGACAGGAGTGCTCGTCCGGCGGTTGCAACGCGACCCCGAGCTACCCGGTACCGACGCGGTCATCCTCGACGAGTGCCACGAGCGGCAACTCGACGCGGACCTGGCGCTCGCGTTCCTGCTCGACGTCCGCGCGGCGCTGCGCCCCGACCTGCTCCTGCTCGCCGCCTCCGCGACAGCCGACACCCGGCGGCTGGCCGCGATGCTCGGCGCGCCCGGCCAGCCCGCGCCGGTCGTCGGGACGGACGCCTCGATGTTCGACGTCGAGGTTGTCTGGGCGCCCCCACCAGGGGTGATCGCCCCGGCGCACGGCCTGCGGGTCGACCCGCGGCTGCTCGACCACGTCGCCGCGACCGTCGGGCGCGCGCTGCGGGAGACGTCCGGGGATGTGCTTGTCTTCCTGCCCGGGGCCGGTGAGATCGTCGCCGTCGCCGGCCGGCTCGCCGGGTACCGGGACGCGGTCGACGTGCTCACCCTGCACGGCCGCCAGGCCGGCGGGGCGCAGGACGCGGTGCTGCGCGCCGGTCCGCGTCGCCGGGTCGTCCTGGCGACCGCGGTCGCGGAGAGCAGCCTCACCGTGCCCGGCGTGCGGGTCGTCGTCGATGCCGGCCTGGCCCGCTCCCCGCGGATGGACCACGCCCGCGGGCTGGGCTCGCTGGTCACCGTGCGGGTGTCACGGTCGTCCGCCGGGCAGCGCGCGGGCCGGGCCGGCCGGGAGGCGCCAGGCCGGGTGTACCGCTGCTGGTCCGCCGCCGAGCACGATCGGCTGCCCGCCCAGCCGGAACCGGAGATCGGCGTCGCCGACCTGACCGGCTTCGCGCTGGAGCTGGCGGTCTGGGGCCATCCCGGCGGCGCGGGTCTGCCGCTGCTCAGCGACCCTCCCGTCGGCGCGATGGAGGCCGCCGGGGCCTCGCTGCGGGCCCTCGGCGCTGTCGACGAGACCGGCCGGGTCACCCCGCGAGGACGTTCGATCGCCCAGGTCGGGGCCCATCCGCGGCTCGCGCGGGCACTGCTCGACGGCACCCGGGCCGTCGGCGCGCGGCGGGCCGCGGAGGTCGTGGCGATGCTCTCCGGGGACGGCCCGGTGGGCGGCCCCTCCGACGACCTCGTCGCCGCGTGGCGCCGCCTGCGCAACGACACCGACCGGGCCGCGTCCGCCCGCTGGCGGGAGGAGGCCCGCCGGCTGCGCTCGGCCGCGGACGCCACACCCGCCGGGCTGGCTGGGCCTGCCGGGCCTGCCGGGCCCGCGGCCGGGGGAACGGGTGGGATGACCGACGATCTCGCGGCGGGGCTCGTGGTCGGCCTCGCCTTCCCCGAACGGCTCGCGCGGGCCCGTGATCCCGGCGGGGCGAGCTATCTGATGGCCGGCGGAACCGGCGCCGAGCTCACCGCGGGCTCGGCGCTGACCGGGGCGGAATGGCTCGCCATCGCGGTCGCCGACCGCGGGCCCGGCCGGACGTCCGCCCGTGTGCGGCTGGCCGTCACCCTCGACGCGGCCACCGCGTGGGAGGCGGGCGCGGCGCTGCTGCGCACCGAGGACGAGGTCGCCTGGTCCGGTGGCGACATCGTCGCCCGCAGACTCGAGCGTCTCGGCGCGATCATCCGCACCGAGCGCCCGGTGAACAGGCCCGACCCGTCCCTGCTGCGGGCCGCGGTGCTCGACGGGCTGCGTGACGCGGGTCTTCCCGTGCTGCGCTGGAGCGCCGACACGCTCGCGCTGCGGGACAGGCTCGCGTTCTGCCACCGGGTGCTAGGCGCCCCCTGGCCCGACGTCACCGACGCCGCCCTGCTGGACTCCGCCCCCGACTGGCTCGGTCCGGACCTCGACGGCGTGCGGCGCCGCGCCGACCTCGAGCGCATCGACGCCGGCCGCGCGCTGCGCCGGCTACTGCCCTGGCCACAGGCCGCCCGGCTGGACGAGCTGGCTCCCGAGCGGGTGGCGGTGCCCAGCGGCTCCCGGGTGCGCCTCGACTACAGCGGCACCAGCGGCGCGGCCGGCCCCGTGCTGGCCGTGAAGATCGCCGAGGTGTTCGGCTGGGAGCGGGTACCCGTCGTCGCCGACGGCCGCGCGCCACTGGTGCTCCACCTGCTGTCGCCGGCGGGACGCCCGGTGGCGGTGACGAGTGACCTGGCGTCGTTCTGGCGCACGGGCTACCCGCAGGTCCGCTCGGAGCTGCGCGGCCGCTACCCCCGCCACCCCTGGCCGGACGACCCGACCACCGCCCCGCCGACCCGCCGCGTCGCCCCCCGCACCCGCGGCCGCTGACATGTCAGACGGCGCCGCCCCACGGGCCGGTGATGACGCAGGTCATCCCTGAAGGGGCGGGGCCGGCCCGCGACCAGCATCAGCGCAGGTGGGGGCACCTGTCAGAGCTTGCGGACGCGGGTCGCGCGGTAGCGGAAGCTGTCCTGCCGGACCTGTTCGTAGTCGAACTCGACGCGGTCGCCGGCCTCCAGGAAGCGGTACCCGTCCATCTCGATCATGCTGAAGCCAACCCACGCGTCGAACCCAGGCGGCAGGTCGGGGGAGGAGATCGCTCCCCACCCCCGCTCGGCGTTGTAGAACTTCACGGTGCCCTTGGTCATTGAGCCAGAATGACCTGTTCGCTCCTGCGCGGCGATCGAGTTTCGCGGGGCGGCCGGCCGTTCCAGCACGCCGCTTCGGACAGCTCCGAGAACCGCGGCGGCGGCGGCAACTCCCGCGACGAGCCACAGCCGGCGTCTGGCCCGCCGCCCATGCGCTTCCCCGTCGTCGACCACGAAGGTGGTTGTACGGCAAGGAACGCGCCGCCGCCATCCCCCGGGTCTTCGATCAGAGATCAAGCGGGGCCGCGATCTCTCCGCCTACGGCTATCCCGTCCGGACTGCCGGGTGGGAGTGGATCAACCGGTAGCACGCAGGTCCGCGCATCCGGACTCGTCCGGCAGCAGCGGGCGGAAGCTGACCTTCCACTGCCTGCCGTCGGACGTCCACCGTGTGGTGGTCACAGCCGTACGCGCCGCTGCCAGCAGCTTCGTCGCGTTGTCGCCGCTGGCTGTCACGCAGCTCAGATCGACGCCTCCGCCGACCGGCTCGCCCGGCAGCGCCGGCCCGGGCCAGGCGCGCTCAGTACCCGCCGGATCGCCGCCGCAGGGGTTGGACGGAACGGTGCTGTCGGAGGGGGAGGGGCAGTCTCCGACCCAGGGGGAGGCGATCGCGGCCACCGCAGCCGGAATGTACGACTCGGGTTCGCTGACCGCACCCGGGCCCAGCGCGGTGGGCAGGTCGGTGAGTGCCGTGAACAGCTCCTGGGCTGCCCGCCGTGCGGACTGCTGCTGCGCTGTCAGCCCGTGGCCGTCCGCCTCGAAGAGCGCTTCCACCTGCATCGTCTCGACGCCGGCCGCGGTCCGGAGGGTGAAGCGGGTCGACGGTGCATCCGCGACCGGTGGTTGGCCGAAGTCCTGTTCGGCGCCGACGCCGGCCGCGGCCGCGCGGTCGACAAGCTTCCGCACATCGGCGGCCGAGATCCGCCTCAGTTGGATGTTCGGCAGCGCCGGCCCCGGATAGGCGAGGGTCTGCGGACCCTCGCTCATGACCCGGCCGTCGGGGTAGACGGCCACTATCGGCAGCCGGGTGGCCAGCATCTCCGGTGTCACGAAGCCGCCGACCCAGTCCACCCGCAGCACGGCGGTGTCGGCGCGGGCACCGGTGCCGGGGCTGTCACCGGCGGCGGCGCTGCCGCCGACGACGCTGTCCCGCACGTCGGCGGCGGCCCCGGCACAGGCCGCGGCCGTGAGAACCAGGGGTACGACGGCGGCCACCAGGCGGGCGCCGCGGAGCGTCATCATCGCCATGGCCCTTGGACGCAGCGGGCCCCGGTCCGGTTCCCCTCAGGAAGGGATGAACCCACAGTCCGCTGTCACGCCTTCCTGATGGCCTTCAGTGCGTACAGCAGCGGCACATGTGGATCCGTCTCCGGTAGCCGCCACCAGCCGTCCTCCCCGCGGACCATACGTTTCCACCGTGGCCACGGCAGCGCGTCGGTCTCCCTCAGCCCGGTCACGGTCAGGTCCGCCCCGACCAGCGCGTCGATCACCTCGCCGAGACCGTGCGTCCATTCATAGGCGACCGTCGCGCTCCCCAGCGCGGGGCCGTCGGTGTACGTGTAGGTCGCGTCGCGCTTGATCGGGCCCCGGCCCGCCAGGTAGTCATGGCGCAGCAGCAGTTCCTCGCCGACGCCCGGTGGGGGCTTGGGACCCAGCGCATTGAACAGCGGATGAAACTCCACCAGATACAGCCGGCCACCGGGACGCAGCAGACACGCGACCTCGGCGGCCCACCGGGGCAGATCGGGTAGATAACACAGCGCACCCTTGCCGGTGTAGACGACATCGAAACAACCTTGGCCCAGCACGCCCGCCGCGTCGTATACGTCAGACCGCACGTACCGTAGGTCGGCGCCGGCCCGCGACGCGATCTCCCGCGCCCGTGCGACGGATTCTCCGGAAAAATCCAGTCCCACCGCGCGGGCGCCTCGGCGTGCGAACGCAATGGTTTCCGTGCCGAGATGACACTGCAGATGGACGACGTCCCGGCCCGCCAGGTCGCCGAGGTCCTCCCATTCGAACGGCGCAAACCAGTCGAATGGTTTCCTGCTACCGTCGAGGCCGTAGAACGCGCTCGCCACGTGCACCGGGGTGCGGGCGTCCCAGTTCGCCTCGTTCGCCCGCATCATCCGCCGGACCTCGGCATCGAACTCCTGCGTCATGAGCCACAAAATAAGCGAGGCGCGCTCCGCGGCCTGTCGAACGCGGAACGAGTCTCAGTGGCCTTGGTGGGCCAGCCACGCCAGGGTGTCGTCGGTGATTTGGCGCCAGCCATAATCGAACAGAGCGGTGTGGGGGATCGGGAGATCCCTGGCCTCGAGGACGTGGTCGCCGACGCCGGACTGGCATGCTGGAGGCCCCTGCCTGTCAGCATGATGTGAGACGGTGACAGCCAACATCGAGAATGCTCTCGTTGCGGCCAGCCGTCTGGGACACTGCTGAGGTGAGTACCGGCTCGGCGCCGCCGCCCCTGAATATTCGATGCCTCACCGAGACGCCGAAGGACTACGGCGACTACGGAAAATTACTTTCTCCGCATCCCGTCGACGGCGAGATTGCCGCGTTGCTGCGTGAGGTTGAGGCGTTTGACCGATTCCCCGAGCTGATTGGTGCCCTGACGCCGCGGGTGGGCTGGGAGGCGCTGTGGGTCTTCGCGCGGCGCGCGGCCACGTTCGCGGTCCGGCGGCGTGACCCGGAGCTGCTCCGTGCCGGCCTGGTCGCGATCGGCGTGGCCAGCCGCAACAGCCTCGACTACCGGGACGAGCTGGTAGCGCTGGCGATGTTGTGGCACAGCGCAGGACTTCTCGACCTGGATGCGGAGGAGGAGGTCCGCGCAGCCGCGGCCAAGCTCCCGCTCTTCGTCGGCACGGCGAGGCACGCTCCGCCGTCGGAAGCCGAGGCCGACCGGCTGACGTGCTGGCTCGAACGGTCGCCACGCAATCAGTCGCTGGCCGTGATGGGGCTGCGTGAAGGAAAAGACAAAAGTGGCTTTCGCTATGTTCGGCATCTTTGACCGCGGCGCTCCGCCGACGACCGGCAGCTCGAGCTGCGCGAGCTACCGTCGGTCCGGACTCATCGGCCGATGTCATGGTCGCCGGCTTCGACCAGTCCACTTTCGTACGCGAAGACCACAACCTGGGTACGGTCGCGCAATCCGAGCTTGGTGAGGATGCTCGACACGTGCGACTTGACGGTCGCGGGTCCGATGAAGAGTTCCTGGGCGATCTCCGAGTTGCTGGACCCCCGGGCGACGGCGACCACCACATCACGCTCCCGATCGGTGAGGCGCTCCACGCGGCGGGAGGGGGCGGAGCCGACAGCACGGCGCTCGGTGAACCGCCCGATGAGACGCCGGGTGATCGACGGTGCCAGCAGCGCGCCGCCGTCTGCCACCGTGCGGACGGCGCCGGCGAGCTGGTCGGCGGGGATGTCCTTGAGCACGAAGGCGCTGGCGCCGGCGCGTAGTGCCTGGTAGACGTACTCGTCCGGATCGAACGTGGTCAGGATGAGCACCCGCACGTCCCAGTCGGCCTCGGCGAGGATTCTCGAGGTCGCTTCGAGTCCGTCCATCGCCGGCATCCGGATGTCCATGAGGATCACATCGGGACGATGCTGTCGCGCCACCTCGATCGCCTCGAGTCCGGTCCCGGCCTCGGCCACGACCTCGATGTCGCCGTGTACCCGCAGGACCATGGCCAGGCCTCCGCGGACCAGCGCCTGGTCGTCGACGATGAGGACGCGGATGCTCATGCGGGACTCCCTCCGATCGGCAGGCGGGCGACCACCCGGAACCCGCCGCCCGCGGCCGGTCCCGCGTCGAGGCTCCCGCCCAGCAGCAGCGCTCGCTCCCGCATGCCGATGATGCCGTGGCCGCCCGGGCCCTCGCGGACGGCACCCGGCTCGAGCGCGGCGGCGCCGCGCCCGTCGTCACGGACCTCGATGACGAGGCCGTTCTGTTCGGTGACCAGGCTGACCGTGGCGGGTGCGCCGGGGCCGGCGTGCTTGAGCACGTTGGTGAGCGCCTCCTGGATGATGCGGTAGGCGAACAGGTCCAGGCGGGCCGGAAGCCCGGCCGGCAGTCCGTCCGTGGCCAGCGTCACATCCACGCCCGCCCGGCGGATCTGCTCGATGAGCCGGGGCAGTTCCGCGAGGCTGGGCTGGGGCCCGAGATCGTCGGGGCTGGTCTCCGGTCGTAGGACGCCGAGCAGATGGCGCAGCTCCTCAAGCGCCTGGCGCCCCGCCTCCTCCACCGCCTCCATCGCCCGCAGGGCGGCCGCCAGGTCCTCGGCGGCGACGGCTCTGGCCCCGCTGGCCTGCACCGTCATGAGGCTCACCCGGTGGGCGACGACATCGTGCAGCTCCCGTGCGATACGGGTCCGCTCGTCGGTGACGATCCGGCGGGTCTCGGCGGCCCGTTCCCGCCGGAGCTGCGCGGTACGGTCCCCGCGGAGTTGCACACGGCGTCCGACATACCAGGCCCCGAACATCACGAGGCTGCCGAAGACGGGCACCTGCCACCAGGGGCCCGGATCGTCGAGACCGTCGACGCTGGCCAGCGCGGTTGCGGCGGCGGCTCCCGCGGGTCCCCGCCAGTCCACGGCGGCGTAACGGCCCACCGCGTACAGGCCGATGATCGTGGGCCAGCCGAGATGGGTGGTACCGCCGCCGAGCAGCACGGCCCAGGTGGTCAGCGCCACGCCCAGCACGAGCAGGGGCGCTCGTCTGCGCCAGTACAGCGCCGGGTTGGCCACGGCGCAGCCCACGAGGACGAGGATCGGGGCGTCACCGATCGAACGAAACAACAGCGTGTCGCCGGGCCCGTCCACCACGAACACCGTCATGACGAAGGACGCGAGGGCGAGGGCGGCGTCCGCGGCGCGCGGCCAGCGGGCGAATGGACCCCGAAACCGCCCCGGAGCGTTCTCTGGTGGTGTCCGGAAGGGCGGCGCCGTGCGGTTCACCGTCACTTCTCAGCGCGGTTCACGGCTGGCGGCCGCGGTTTCGCAATGGGCACCGCCTCACGGTAGGCGAGGCCGGAAGAGTAGTCGCCAGCCTCCAGGCGTAATGCGGCCTCCCCCGTGAGGCGGAGAGGAACCTCGAATCCGCGCCGTGCGACCGCCTTCCGGCGGGGCACCGAACCCCTCCGTGGGCGGGCGACGACCCGGGATGCCGACAAGCACAGTGGAGCGGCGCAGGAACGGAACGCGACGCCGCTCTCAGGAGAACCAGCCATGAAACAGTTCACCCGCCGCATCGGGGACGCGGCCGCGCACCGGCCAAAGCTCACGATCGCCGTCTGGGGGGTCGTCGCCGCTCTTCTGCTGGCTCTGGCCGGTACGGTCGGCGGCCCTTTCGCCGACGACCTCGTCGCTCCGGGCAGCCAGAGCGAGAACGCGATGGAGCTGCTCGAGGAACGTTTTCCCGAGGCGGCCGGGGGCAGTGCCCTGGCGGTGTTCGCCGTGGCGGAAGGACAGCGACTCGAGCGTCACCGCGACGCCGTCTCCGCGGCGGTCGCCCGCATCGAGGGCGTGGAGCACGTCGCCACCGTGACCGATCCGTTCACCGCCGGCACCGTGTCGCCCGGGGGACGCATCGGCTTCGCCGAGATCACCTTCGACGTGCCGGCGACGGAGGTCGGCACGGAGGCCCTCGCCGCGATCACCGACCAGCTGCGGCCGGCGCGGGACGCCGGTCTCGTGGCGGAGCTCGGCGGCGACGCCGCGTTCATCAACGCCGAGGCGGCGACTTCGGGCACGGAAATGGTGGGCCTGCTGGCGGCGCTGGTCGTGCTGGTCGTCGCGTTCGGCACGATCGTGGCCGCACTCGTCCCGATCGTGCTCGCCCTGGTGACCGTCGCCGCCGGGGTGGGTGGCGTCGTGCTGCTGGCCAACGCCATGGACGTGTCCTCGGCGGCCCCCACGATCGGGGCGATGATCGGTCTGGGTGTGGGCATCGACTACGCCATGTTCGTCGTGGCCCGCTACCGCGAGAACCGCGCGGCCGGCCAGGACGATCCCACCGCGCTCTCGAACGCGATGGGATCGTCGGGCACCGCGGTCCTGCTCGCCGGGGGCACCGTCGTCGTCGCGATGCTCGCCCTCGTGCTGACCGGCCTGGGTTTCCTGGCCTCGATCGGTCTCAGTACGTCCCTGGTAGTGCTGTTCGCCGTGGCGAGCGCCCTGACACTTCTGCCGGCGCTGCTCACGCTGCTCGGCGGCCGCATCGACGCGGGGCGGGTCCTGGGGCGCAGGCGCGCCGCCCGGCATCCCCGGGACACGGCCTGGTGGCGCCTCGCCCACCGCGTCTCCGGCCGGCCGTGGCCGTACCTGCTCGTCGCCGCGGCGGTGCTGCTCGTGCTGGCCGCGCCGGCGCTGTGGATGCGGACGGGCTTCCCGGACGCCGGCGACGACTCGACCAGCACCACGCACCGCCGTGCCTACGACCTGCTGGCGGAGGGATTCGGCCCAGGGGTGAACGCCCCCCTGCTGCTCGTCGCCGACCTGCGCCGGCCGGGCGCGGACCTCGACACCGTCCGCGCGCTGGCCGGGCGCGTCGCCGCGGACACCGGCATCGCCACGGTCGGCGACCCACAGATCTCTCCCGCCGGGGACACGGCCGTGCTGCACGCTCTCCCCACCACGGCCCCCGCGGACACCGCGACGTCGGAGACCCTCGCGCGCATCCGTGACCTCGTCCCCGGCAACGTCGCGGTGTCGGGGACGACCGCGCTGACCGACGATCTCACCAGGCAGCTCGCCGACACCCTGCCGATCTTCATCGCCGCCATCCTGGCCGCGTCGTTCCTGCTGCTGATGGTGGTGTTCCGGTCTGTCGTGCTGCCGTTGAAGGCCGCCCTGCTGAACCTGTTGTCGATCGGCGGCGCGTACGGCGTCGTCGTCGCCGTGTTCCAGTGGGGGTGGCTCGGGAGTTTGTTCCGCCTGGAGGGGACGTACCTGATCGCGTCGCCGCTGCCGACGATCTTCTTCGCGGTCCTCTTCGGTCTGTCCATCGACTACGAGGTGTTCCTGCTCTCACGGATCCGTGAGGAGTACGACGCCACCGGGGACAACGCCGAATCGGTGGCCCGCGGCATGGCGGGAACGGGTCGCGTGATCACTTCCGCGGCACTGATCATGACGGTGGTGTTCCTCAGCTTCGTCGCCAACCCCTCTCCGCTGGTCAGGATGATGGGTCTCGGGCTGGCGGCGGCGATTGTGCTCGACGCGACGATCGTCCGCATGGTGCTGGTTCCCGCCGCGATGGCGCTGCTGGGCCGGGCGAACTGGTGGCTACCCCGCTGGCTCGACCGCCGGCTGCCCCGGGTGGGCTCAGGCGGTGCCGGCCTCCCACGGCAGTGCGAGCCCGTGCTCGCCGTGCCTGCCGACCTGGTGAAACGCGACTGACCGATGGTCCACAGGCACCGGCACACCAGCCGGGAGGAGCCTGCCGGGCTGCACGACTCCGGTTACGTCTCTGTCACGGAAACCTTCTGGTCGGTCCGGCCCGGCGCCCACATCTTCGTCGTCGCGACGGTGAGCCGAAACGGCGGCAACGGCCCGCGCCTGCGCCTGTCTGCCGACCCCACAGGCGAGGGGACCACGGCCTGCACGCGCGCGCAGACGCTGGACCAACCTGGCCACCCGCGCCGCCCGCTGGGCAGCGGGCGCCAGGGCTACCGCGGTGACCGGTCTCGTCCTCACCAACGCCGGGCTCGTCCTGATCCTGACTGGCTTCGGCTGACCCGGCGCCCCCAGGGGCACCGCACCCACCGAGCGGAGTCGTCGTGTGCGCCAGCTCCACCCGCGGGGCGAGGCCGGTCAGGACTCCGACAGCGACCATGATTGTTGTCCGGCGAGTGGCGCTTGTCCGCGGACACAGCCGTCAGCCGTCAGCTGTCAGCCGGCCACCGTCGCCGGTCAATGAAGGAGATATCCGCAGGCGACTCCTGGGCGTGCCGCTGGCAAGCAAGTCGCGGGAGGATCGGCCGTATGACATCAGGTAGGCAGCTTTTTCTGGACGTCGCCGCATCGGCTGCGGCGCTGCTACGCGATCCGGCGGTCGCCGCGTCGTGGGAAACAGACAGCGCGTTGGCTGAATTCCGCGTCAGCGGGCTGACCGCGCACCTGGCCTGGCAGATCACCATCATTCCCTGGCTGCTCGCCGAAAAGCCACCGGACGAGGAACCCGTCGCTCTGTTCGACCACTACACCACCCAGGCGGTGTGGATCGGCGCGCCCCTGGACGACGACCTCAACGTGACCATCCGCCGCCTCAGCGAGGAGATGGCCGCGGACGGTCCGGGCGCGCTGGCGGCCCTGGTCGACGCCGCCATCGGTGAGCTGCGCGACCTGCTGCCAGCCGAGCCTGCCGGGCGGATCGTGAGCCTGGAGTCGATGGTGCTGTCCCTCGACGACTTCCTGACCACCCGCACACTGGAGATCGCCGTGCACTCGGACGACCTGGCGGTAAGTGTGGGCGTGCCGACACCGGAGCTGCCGGCCCCGGCCGCCGACACGGTACTCGCCCTGCTGACCCGTCTCGCGGTGCACAGGCACGGGCCCACGGCCGTCCTGCGTGCGTTCAGCCGCGCCGAGCGTGCCCCCGCCACGATTACGGCGATCTGAGCGGCGGGTAACCCGACGCGGGCAGCCGGATGTCGCCGTGAACCGCGCAGGCGTTCGGCAGGCGTGCCGGCGCCGACCGAATATGGTCGTGCGTCATGCGGAACTCGTTCTGTTCGTACTGCGGCACGAAGTACCAGCCTGATGTGGCGTGGCCGCGGGTGTGCGCTGGCTGCGGCGAGACAACGTGGCTCAATCCGCTTCCGGTGGCGGTGGCGTTGCTGCCCGTCGTGGAACCTGACGGCGGACGCGGTCTGGTGGTGGTGCGCCGCGACATCGACCCCGGCCGTGGCGAGCTGGCGCTGCCCGGCGGTTTCATGGAGCTGGACGAGGCCTGGCGCGACGCCGTCGTTCGGGAGCTGAGCGAGGAGACGGGAATTACCGAGCAGGCGGCGGATGTCCGCCTGTTCGACGTGCACAGCGGGAACGACGGCCGGTTCCTGCTGGTGTTCGGCCTCCTGCCGGAACGGCGTTGGGCCGAGCTACCGCCGGTGATCGCGACGAACGAGACGGCCGAGTGGCTGGTCGTCACGGAGCCGCGGCAGCTCGTGTTCCCGACCCATACCGACGCGATGGCCTTCTACTTCGTGCGAATCGAGGGGCAGGTGTCGGCCTCCGCCTCCTGAAGCTCGTTCAGGGCCGTCGTCCCGGACCAGGGATCATTCTGGGGCGAGCTGTGCGGCCGGGGGTGTGGTGCTGGCGGTCAGTGTCCGGGCGGTGCGGGCGACACGCCGGCTGATGCGCCAGCCCTCCGTGGTTCGGAGGAAGATGTCCTCGTAGCTACCGATCACATCGACCCAGTTCGCCGGATCGTCGGGAGTTACCAGGAGGACGCCGTGGACGTAGGACCGGACGGCCGCCCGGTCCCCGTCGATCCTGATGGCGATGTTCGATATGCGGTGGAACGTCGGGCCCATGTTCTCGTGGGTCCGTGCCATGACCTCGGTGAGCGCGTCGGCGCCGGTGAACTGTCCGAAGGAGCCGTAGTCGGCCTCGACGTCGGGCGTCCAGCAGGTTCGTAACAGTTCCCAGTCTCGTTGGTCGATTCCCGTGGCGTAGCGGACGACCACGTCGCTGATCTGCGCGTGGTCTTCCTGGAAGTTGGACACGGCTACCTTCCTGTCTTTCCCGGGTCAGCAGGCTATCCCCGGCCGGCGGTGCCGTGGTTGGTCTGCGTCTGGGTGTACGGGCTGGCCTGGTCGGCGGCGTGCCCGGGCCGGGGCTGCAGCAATCTGATGATCATTTCGACGGTGCGTTCCACGGGACGGCTCCGTGCCGTGGCCGCGGACAGGAGGGTACGGGCCAGGATGGCGCCGAGCAGCATGTCGAAGACGTCGTCGGGATCGACGTCCGGGTCGATGCTGCCGGGCGGTGCGGCGCGGAGGATGTCCTGGAACTGTGGCCGTGCGGAGACCCGTAGGTAGAGATCCGGCGGGCGGGGCCGGCTGGACGCCTGGTGGTGGGCGAGGAGACCGGCCGCGGCCGCGCGGGACGCGGGGGCGCTGAAGGCTGCCAGGTAGGCGCGGACGAACCGGCGGATGTCTCGGCGGAGGTCTCCGGTCGGCTGCACGCTCGGCGGGCTGAGCCCGGGGAAGGTCGCTTCTTCGATCAGCTCGATCCGTGACCCCCAGCGACGGTAGATGGCCGAGGCGTGCACGCCGGAGTGTGTCGCGACGGCCTGGATCGTGGTCGCGTCGAAGCCGCGTTCCACGAGGAGCTCGCGGGTCGCCGCCAGCGCGCGTTCGTCGATGCTCGTGTCGCGCGGGCGTCCTGGGCGGCGAGCAGGCTCTGCCATGCCCGCGATCGTATGGTCCGAGCGTTCCAGCCGGCACCGCTTCCCCCAACTTCCAGGACAGCGTCTCCCGAAAAATTTCAGGACGATGTCTTCTATAACTGGTTTGGTGCCGCTACAGTCCCGTGACGGGAACATGTCCTGGTCGCGGACGAGTGGAGAGCCGATGAGAGCCGCTGTGCTGCGGGCGGGAGTCGTCGAGGCCCGGGTTGTCGACGACCCGGTGCCGGGGCCGGGCCAGCTGCTGGTGCGGTCGCTCGCGTGTGGGATCTGCGCGTCGGACATCCACTTCATGGACCACCTGGAAGCGGGCGTGGACGACGACAGCGGGATGTCGACCTACGACCGTGATGTCGACATCGTCATGGGCCACGAGTACTGCGCCGAGGTCGTCGACCACGGCCCCGGCACCGAGCGGCGGATCCCCGTCGGCACCCGGGTGAGCTCGCTGCCGGTGCTGTCCACGGCCACCGGGCGGAAGATCATCGGGCAGAATCCGGAGTCGCCCGGCGGGTTCGGTGAGTATCTCCTGCTCGACGAGGCCATCACCCGTGTCGCGGTCTCCGAGCTCCCGAGCGAGATCGTGTGCATCGCCGACGCGATCTCGGTCGGCTGGTCGGCCGCCTCCCGGGCGCGGATGACGGCGAAGGAGGTGCCGCTGGTCATCGGCTGCGGGGCGATCGCCCTGTCCGCGATCGCGCGGCTGAAACGGCTGGGGGTCGGGCCGATCCTGGCGGTGGACTTCGTCGCCTCGCGTCGCGAGACCGCGCTGGCCATGGGAGCGGACGTGGTCATTGACCCCGCCGAGGTGTCCCCGTACCAGGCCTGGCGTGACGTGGCCTACGGGTCGCCCGAGACGATGAGGGAACTGATGGCGGTCGCCGGACTGCCGGGATGCGTCGTGTTCGAGTGCGTCGGTATTCCCGGTGTCCTGGATTCGATCATCAAGGGCTGCGAGCGCAACACCCGGATCTCCTCCGTCGGAGGTCCGCCGGACGGCGACCACCTGCACACCCTTACCGCCAAGCGGAAAGGCATCAACATCCAGTTCGGGGGCGGCCCGTCGATGCGGCACTGGGACGAGGCCTTCGAGGCGGTCTGCTCGGGCGACCTCGACGTCACACCGATGCTCGGCCGGACCGTCGGGCTCGACGAGGTTCCCGAGGCGCTCAACGCCTCCCGCGACGCCAACGGACCGGTCCGCATCGTCGTCGTGCCCTGAACCGGGTTCCCCGCACACGTTCGGAAGGACTGATGGATGAGTGAGATCGAGGAGCTGCGCGCCGCTGTCGAGACGCTGGCGGCAAGGGTCCGGCTGCTGGAGGACCAGGTCGAGATCATGCAGCTCGTCGCCCAGTACGGGCCCGCCGTCGACAGCGGGTCGGCCACCGCCACGGCGGAACTGTGGACCGAGGATGGCACCTTCGACGCCGTTCCCCACCTTCGGATGCGAGGCCGGGGTGACATCGTCGACATGGTCAACGGCGGCCACCAGAGCCTGATCCAGGGCGGCTGCGGCCACGTTCTGACCGTCCCGCACATTTCGGTCGAGGGGGATCAGGCGACCGGCCGCAGCTACGCGCTGAACATCCGCTGGGACGCCGACGCCGACCGGTTCCGGGTGGCCCGCGTCTCCGCCAACACCTGGCGCTGGACGCGTACACCGCAGGGCTGGCGCATCAGCGAGCGGGTGAACGCCAACCTCGACGGCACCCCCGAACACCGCGCCATGCTGGCCCCACGCCCACCTGCCGCCGGCGACCCGCCGGCCGAGGGCCAGCACGCACACAGCCTGGAGGATCGATGAGGATCGGATTCGTCGGGCCGGGCCGGATGGGCCGGCCGATACTCGACCGGCTGACGGCCGCCGGCCACGACGTCACGGTGCTGGTGCGCCGCCCGGAGGCCAGGGCAGCGGCCGAGGCCGACGGGCTGCGCTGGGCGGCAACCGTGGCGGAGACCGTCCATGACGCGGATGCGGTGTTCATCGTGGTGCTTCGGGACGACCAGGTCAGGCAGGTGTGCCTCGGCCCGGACGGGGCCATCGCCGCGATGAGGCCGGGGGCGACGCTCGTCCAGCACACGACCTGCGATCCCGCGACGGCGTGCCTGCTCGCCGAGCAGGGAGCGGGCCGGGGGATACGGGTCCTTGACGCTGCGCTGTCGGGTGGCCCGCACGACATCGCCGCCGGCCGCCTCACCCTGTGGGTGGGTGGCGACGAGGTACTGCTGGACGAGATGCGACCGGTCCTCGGGGTGTACGCGTCGCCGATCATGTTCGTGGGGGAGCTGGGTAACGGTCAGCGGGTCAAGCTCGTCAACAACGCGCTGTTCGTCGCGCAGGTGGGTCTTGCGGTCGACGCGGTGCGCCTGGCGGGTTCGCTGGGAATCGAGGAGACGGCGATCCTGGCGGCCGTTGCGCACGGCAGCGGCGCCAGCCGTGCCCTCGCGGTCGTCGCCGGTGGCGGGTCGGTGGACGCGGTACCCGGGCGCATCGGGGACCTCATGCTCAAGGATGTCACCGTGGTGCGCGAGGTCGCGCGGAGCGCAGGCGTGGATCTCGGGGTCATCGGGACGGTGCTGGCCTCCGACGCCGTCGAGACGAAGGTGCTCCGCCAGACCGGTGCATCCGCCCGGACACCCTGACCGCGGGCGCCGCCGGCGCCGCGGGCCGTCCGCCCAGGACCGAAAGGTGACAACAGTTATGACAGCC
Source organism: Frankia sp. Hr75.2 (assembly GCF_949319125.1). NCBI lineage: Bacteria > Bacillati > Actinomycetota > Actinomycetes > Frankiales > Frankiaceae > Frankia > Frankia sp. Hr75.2. The sequence continues at coordinate 27,773 of NZ_CASGGV010000336.1, forward strand.
AAATACGGACCGTGGGGCATCATCGCTGGCGGGTCCGACGGAGTCGGCGCCGCGTTCGCGCACGAGATGGCAGCCCGGGGCCTGAACGTCGTCCTGGTCGCCCGGCGGGTTCCCGTCCTGGAGACGTTCGCCGAGGAGATACGGGCCCGGCACGGCGTCGAGGTCCGCACGGTCGCGCTGGACCTCAGCGTGCCAGGCGCCGTCGCATCGCTCGCGGACGCGACCTCCGACCTCGAAATCGGACTGTTCGTCTACAACGCCGGCGGCGACGACACCAGCACCCTCTTCCTCGACAAGGACCTCGACACCCATCTGAAGTTGATCCACCGCAACTGCGACAGCGTCCTCGAAGCCGCCTACCGTTTCGGCGGCCCGATGGTTGCCCGGCGGCGCGGTGGCCTGGTTCTGGTGACCTCCGGCGCGGCCTGGGCCGGCGGCGCGACGCTCGCCACCTACGGTGCCACCAAGGCCTTCGATCTCCTTCTCGCCGAGGCGCTCTGGGCCGAATGGCACACCAGCGGCGTCGACGTCCTCGCTCTCGTGCTCGGCAGGACCGACACCCCGTCCATGCGCCGCGTGTTCGACGCGAAAGGCGAACCCTACGGCGACGCCGCGGACCCGGCCGACGTCGCGAAGCAGGCACTCGACCACCTCGCCGACGGGCCCACCTGGATCTTCGGCAGCCAGAACCCCACCGGCGGCTCACCCTTCGGCGCGACAAGCCGTCGCGACGCCGTCCTCGTGATGAGCCGGGGATCATCCACGAGCAGCGCCAGCACAGGGTCCTGACACCACCCCGGGCCCGGGCCTGCCTCTGCCTGTAGCGGCCGGACGGTCAGAGGAAGCCTGCTGTTCTCGTTCGCGAATGGTCACAAACTAGCCCAGATGGCCCGAAATCATCGACGTCGAATCACGAGCCGGACTTTGGCTGCTACGGGCAAAGAGTTGGCCGAATGCGCAAAGACCTCCACGGTCCCACCCCCGATGATGTGTCGAGACGGCATCGCCGGTAAATCCAGGAGGGCAGGGGTGACGCTCATGCCCATGGAAGGGTGGAAGATGAATCGTGGGACGCGATTATTCGTCGCCGCTGTCGCATGCTGCGTGGCGCTTCTCCTGGAGGCCTGCGGCGGCGGCAGCGATCCCGCCGGGTCCGCGGGGTCCGCGGGGCCCTCGGGTGAGCCGGTGGCGGGTGGCGAAGGCCGGATCCTCACGTTGAGCGATCCGCGCACTCTGGATCCGGCAATCCTCGGCAACT
>NZ_CASGGV010000337.1:0-26928 GCF_949319125.1 Frankia sp. Hr75.2
GCGCGGCCACAGATATTCCTTCTCGAGCTCGAAGAAGGTTCGGTCATAATAGCGCTCACGTGGTACGTGTAACGGGTCCCGCATGGCGAACGGGACGTCACGGGCAGCGTCGGCCCGGCGGTCGTCGGTGACGGCCATCGACATCAACCTCCTCTCAGCGCCGGCCTCAGCTGGTCTGTGCCGGCGTCAGCTGATCGGTTCCGGCGTCAGCTGGACGCGCTGATCGTCCCGATCTCGGCACCGATCTCGTAGACGGTCTCCACCGCGCCGCTCCAGTGCACCGTGCCGGACGCGCCGGCCTGCACCTCGGATTCGACCTTGTCCGTCGCGATGACGAACAGCGGGTCGCCCTCCTCCACGCGCGCCCCCTCCTCCACGAGAAGCTCGAGCAGCTCCGCCTCCGAGATCGCGACCGATACGCGTGGAATGCGGATCGTGAAGTCAGCCACGGGCACCTTCCCTGGTGGTTTTCCACCGCAGCGTCCGGTGGACGGCGGCGATGATCTTTTCGGAATTCGGGTACACCTGCGACTCCAGCGCCGGCGGGGCCGGGTTCGGCACGAACCGGGCACCCACCCGTTCCACCGGCGCCGAGAGCCGGTCGAAGAGCTCGCGCTGAAGAATGGCGACGATCTCCGCTCCGGGGCCGGCGAACTGCACGGCGTCGTGCACCACCACCGCTCGCGTTGTGCGGTGCACCGATTCGATGATCGCCGCCGTGTCGAGCGGAACGAGGGTACGCAGATCGAGTACCTCGGCACTGATCTCCTGGCGCGCGAGCGCGTCCGCCGCGCCGAGCGACTCGACGACCCCCCGGCCGTAGCTGATCAACGTTACGTCGGTGCCGGCACGCTTCACGTCCGCCTGGCCGAGCGGGATCGAGAATCCCGGGTCGACTGGCACCATTCCACGCTGGCCCTGCAGGCGGATCGTCTCCAGGAAGATGCACGGGTCGTCGTCGAAGATCGCGGACGTGAGCAGGCCCTTGCCGTCGCGCGGCGTCGAGGGAACGATGACTTTCAGCCCGGGAATGTGCATGAACCACGCCTCCAGCGACTGCGAGTGCGTGGCGCCGGTGCCGAGTCCGCCGTAGATCTGTGTGCGCACGGTGATGGGCGCGGTTGTCCGCCCCCCGGTCATGAACCGCATCTTCGCCGCGTGGTTGATGATCTGGTCGGCGGCTATCCCGATGAAGTCCATGATCATTATTTCGGCCACCGGACGGAAGCCCTCCATCGCGGCTCCGATGGCCGCGCCCACGATCGCCGCCTCGGAGATCGGCGTGTCGAGCACCCGCTCGGTGCCGTACCTGCTCGACAGCCCGGCGGTCGGGCCGGATGCCCCCGGGTCGGCGATGTCCTCGCCGATCAGGAAGACGCGCTCGTCACGCTCCAGCGCCTGGTCCAGGGCGAGGTTCAACGCCTCGCGCATCGTCATCCGTCGTTCGTCCACGTCCACCTCATTGCCAGGCCACGTTCGATACGGAATGCACGTTCTAAGCGCGCGTTACGGGGGCAGTCGCGCTACGCGGGGCAGTTGCGCGGATCGGCGTACACGTCCCGGTCCAGCTCGTCGAGTGCCGCGGCGGGCGCGGCCAGAACGGCGGCCAGCACTTCGTCGACCGCCGAGACGGCGGCCGTCTCGATCTCGTCGAGCTCCCGCGCACCGCAGACCCCGTCGTCCAACAGACGTGACCGGAAACGCGGGAGCGGATCAGCCGCGATCGCCGCGTCCATCTGCTCCGTCGGGATGTACTTCATCGGATCGCCGAAGTAGTGGCCGCGGAACCGGAACGTCACGCATTCCAGGAGCGTTGGGCCGGCGCCGGCTCTCGCCCGCTCGACGGCCTCCTCCAGCGCGGCGACGACGGCGAGGGGGTCGTTGCCGTCGACGCGGACGCCCGGCATCCCGTAGCCGGCCGCCCGGTCCGCGACCTGGGCGATCTTCATCGTGTGCCCGGTCGGCGTCATCTCGGCGTACTGGTTGTTCTGGCAGACCAGCACCAGCGGCAGGTCCCACAGCGCCGCCATGTTCGCCGCCTCGTGGAAGGAACCGGTGTTCGTGGCCCCGTCACCGAAGCTGGCGACCGTCACCCGGTCGAGGCCCTTGCGCCGTGCGGCCATGGCCAGCCCGACCGCAACCGGGGGCCCCGCGCCCACGATCCCCGTCGACATCATGAGGCCGGAGTCGGGATGCGCGATGTGCATCGTCCCGCCCTTGCCGCGGCCGGAGCCGACCTGGCGGCCCAGCATCTCGCCGTAGATCTCGACCAGCGGCACGCCCTTGCCGATCAGGTCGTGCAGTCCGCGGTACGTCGTGACCAGCTGATCGTCCAGGCGGAGGACCACGCCCACCGCCGCGGCGATCGCCTCCTGGCCCCGTGAGGGCCAGTACACGCACTGCAGCTCGCCCGAGGCGATCCCCTTGCTCAGCCGATCGTCGGCCGCCTTCATGAGCGTCATCAGCTCGTACAGCCGACGCCGCACATCGAGCGCCGGCCCCGCCGCCTGCTCCGTCGTCACAGCCCCTCCTCGTCTAACCCGGTCTCCGGCTGGCGTCGGCCGGGGCGGACTCCTCCGGTCATTGCTCGCTCCCGGCGGCGAGCAGCTGGTTGGTCAGGACGCCGACCTCCTCCACCTCGCACACCATGTGGTCGCCGGCGGCGGCGTCAACGGCCGGCGGTGGCGTTCCGAGCGTGACGACATCGCCGGGGAAGAGGCTGATCCGATGGCTGATGTGACTCAGGATCTCGCTCGGCGCGAACCTGAAATACCGGGTGTCTCCCGACTGGACCTTGCTCCCGTTGAGGGTCCCGGTGATCGCCAGCCCTTCGAGGACGCGCCGTTCGGTGAGATCCCGCCGGATCCACGGGCCCCACGACGCGAACCCGTCGATCGACTTCGCCGTCGCCCACAGGCCGGGCGCCACATATTCGGCCGCGGTGACGTCGTTGAAGACGGTCCAGCCGAAGATGGCTTCGGCCGCTTCGGCCGGTGACGCGCCGCGCAGCGGGCGGCCGACGACGACGGCGAGCTCGGCCTCCATCTGCACCGCCCCGGTCAGCGCCGCGGGCACCCGGATCTGCGCGCGGTCGCCACCGACGAACCCGCACGCCTTGGGCACCCACATCGGCTGGATCCCCGGCGGGCGCGACGTGCCCGGCTCGAGGAAGCCGCCCATCACGGCGATGAGCCGGACGCCGGTCAGGGGCGCGCCGAGCACAAGATCCGCAAGCGGCAGGGACCGCCCGACACGGCGGTACCCCTCCAGCATGCCGCCGGAGAGGAGGTGGAAGCGATCATCCACCACCTCGCCGAAGCACGAGGTGTCGCCCATCAGTGCACGACCGAGCAGCATTGCCAGGCCCCTCTCGCACGGGAGAATCGCGATGGCCGGCGCCGCGAGCCGCGGCCATCCGCTCGGTGGGTTCGCCGGCGGCGCCCTGCGGTTCATCATCGGCGGCACCGCGGTGGCCGTCTTTGCGCATCCGGCCAGATTCGTGCTACTTGCGGTCACCTTGGCGCGCTCCCGCCACTGGACTACCGTCACCCCATGACGCCTGCCGCGGCTACCTCCCCAACCTTGCCCGTTTCGGCCAACGTCCGCTGTGAGGGTGAGGGGGGGCCAGTCATCCGAGCCGGCACGTACACGCTCGAGGTCAGGGACGAAGTGGTCACCGGGTGGCACTCCCACGACCTGCACCAGATGGAGTACGCGTTCGAGGGGGTCGTCGAGGTCGAGACCGCGACGGCACGCTACCTTCTTCCGCCGCAACAGGCCGTGTGGATTCCGGCCGGGACGATCCACTGCAGCACCTGGAGCAACGTCAAGGCCGTCTCGGTGTTCTTCGACCCGGTGATGGGCCTGTCGGCAGGTGATCGGGTCCGGATACTCGCCGCTGCTCCGGTGATCCGGGAAATGGTCCTGTACGCCAGGAGATGGCCGATCAAGAGGACGGCGACGGAGCCCATGGCGGAGGCCTTCTTCGACGCCCTTGCCCACCTCGTCGTCGAATGGCTCGACCACGAGACCCCGCTGTGCCTGCCGACCACTCCCGACCCGCTCGTCGCCGCCGCCATGGACTACACCAACAAACACCTGACCGACGTCTCGCTACCCCAGCTGTGCGCGGCCATCGGGACGTCGGAAAGGTCGTTGCGCCGGGCGTTTCTCGCCGCGACCGGCATGTCCTGGCGCCGGTACCTCCTCGAGAGCCGATTACTCAAGGCCATGGCGCTACTCGCTCAGGACAGCCAGAACCAGACCATAATCACGATCGCCCTCGCCGTCGGATTCCAGAGCGTGAGCGCATTCACCCGGGCCTTCGGCCAGTACACCGGAGAGACTCCCACCGCCTACCGCCAGCGCGTCCGCGGCTGACAGTTCGGTGCTTTCGCCCTCACCGTCGGCGACCGATTTGGCCGCCTCTCCGCACGGCGGAGGCTCGCCGCACGGCGAAAAACATCGCGGACAGTCCCAGACCAGCCACCGGAAAGACACGGCGGGATTACCGGGGCCACGACCGCCCGGCCGAAACGGGCAAGGACTTGGCCGAACCCGCAAAGACGGCCAGGGCACGGGGCCCGATGATGGAACCTACAGGGCACCGCTGCCTCGAATGCCGCAACGGGAAGCAACTGGGGAGGCCCCATGAACATGGACGACTTGATCCTTATCAGCGTGGACGACCACGTGATAGAGCCCCCCGACATGTTCGAGGGCTTCATCCCGGCGAAGTACGCCGACCGGGCGCCCCGGCTCGTCTCGGACGAGGTGAGCGACAAGTGGGTGTTCGGCGAGGGCGAGGCCCGCAGCTCCGGCCTGAACGCGGTGGCCGGCCGCCCGCCCGAGGAGTACGGCCTGGAGCCGGCGCGGCTGGCGGAGATCCGACGGGGCTGCTACGACGTCCACGAGCGGGTCAAGGACATGAGCGCCAACGGCGTGCTCGCCTCCCTGAACTTCCCGTCGATGGCCCGCTTCTGCGGTCAGTTCTTCGCCAGCCGGGCCGACCAGGACCCCGACCTGGCCCTTGCCGTCCTCACCGCCTACAACGACTGGCACATCGACGCCTGGTGCGGCGCGTATCCGGACCGGTTCATCCCCTGTTCGATCCCGCCGCTGTGGGACCCCCAGCTGATGGCGAAGGAGATCCGCCGGACGGCGGCCAAGGGCTCCCATGCGGTCAGCTTCTCGATGAACCCCTACGCCCTCGGCCTCCCGTCGTTGCACAGCGATCACTGGGACCCGTTCTGGGCGGCGTGCGAGGAGACCGAGACGGTCGTTTGCGTGCACATCGGGTCAGGCGCCATCGGCGTGGTCACGGCACCCGACGCCCCGATGAACGTCGAGATCACCTGCGCCGCCATCAAGACCTTCCCGACCGCCGCGGACCTCGTCTGGTCGCCCATCTTCCAGAAGTTCAAGAACCTCAAGGTGGCCCTGTCGGAGGGCGGGATCGGCTGGATCCCGTACTTCCTGGAGCGGGCCGACTACACCTACAAGCAGCACCGTGCCTGGACCCGCCCCGAGCTCGGCGGCCGCCTGCCGAGCGAGATCTTCCGTGACCATGTCGTCACGTGCTTCATCGTCGACGACTTCGGTGTGGCCAACCTCGACCGGATGAACGAGGACATGGTCACCTGGGAGTGCGACTACCCCCACTCCGACAGCACCTGGCCACGTTCACCCGAAGTGGTGATCGACGCCGTGGCGGGACTGACCGACCTGCAGGTGGAAAAGATCACTCATCGCAACGCGATGCAGGTGTACTCCTTCGATCCCTTCCCGATCCGGCCGCGCGAGCGGTGCACCGTCGGCGCGCTGCGCAAGGAGGCCGCCGGCCACGACATCTCGATCGTCTCGCGGGGCACCGTGGAGCGCCGGCTGACCACGGTCGGCCAGTTCGCGCACGCGCACCAGCCCGGCAGAACGGCGTGAGCCCGGCGCCGCTCGCCGGGGCGCGCATCCTGGAAGTCGCCTCGCACGTGTTCGTCCCGATGGCGGGGGCCGTGCTCGCCGAGTGGGGTGCCGAGGTCATCAAGATCGAGCACCCCGAGACCGGCGATCCCTACCGCGGCCTGGTCACAGCCGGTTTACACAAGTTGTGGCACGGCGTGGACGTCCAGTTCCAGGCCACGAACCGGGGCAAGCGATCCGTCGCCCTGGATCTGAAGAATCCGGCCGGCCGGCAGCTGCTGTCCCGGCTCATCGCCGCGAGCGACGTCTTCGTGACCAACCTGCGCGCGGACACCCGCGCCCGGCTGAACCTCGAGCTGGCCGACGTCCGGGCCGACAATCCCGCGGTGATCTACGTACGGGGTACCGCGTTCGGCGCCCAGGGGCCCGACGCCGGCCGGGGCGGGTACGACGCGGGCGCCTACTGGGCCCGCAGCGGAATGCAGCAGATCTTCACCGCCCCCGACGCGCCCTGGCCTGCCATGCCCCGCCCGGCGTTCGGGGACGTGGTCGGCGGGCTGAGCATCGCCGGTGCCATCAGCGCGGCGCTGTACCACCGGTCGACGACCGGCGAACCCTCCACGGTCGACGCCTCGCTGCTGGCGTCCGGAATGTGGCAGGTCCAGATGGATCTCATGAACGCCACCCTCAACGGCCCCGGCGGGCCGGTCGCCGCCCGGAGCCGGTACGAGGCCTCGAATCCGCTGATGCTGCCGTACCGCACGGCCGACGGCCGGGTCATCGTCCTGCAGATGCTCGCTCCCGACCGCTACTGGCCACACCTGTGCAAGAGCATCGGTCAGCCGGCCGCGGCGAACGACCCCCGGTTCGTGGACATGGAGGCCCGCCGCCGCAACGCCCGGGAGTGCGTCGAGTGGCTCGAGGGCGTCTTCGCCGAACGCACCTTCGACGAATGGCGGGCCGTCCTCGCGGAGTTCGACGGGGAGTGGGCGCCCAGCCAGTACCCCCACGAGCTCGCAGAGGACCCCCAGGTGAAGGCCAACGGCCTGTTCGCCGACGTCGATCTCGGCAACGGCCATTCCCTGCCGCTGGTGGCCACGCCGGTGCAGTTCGACCAGCGGCCGAGCCAGCCCAGCCGTGCCCCCGAACACGGTGAGCACACCGAATCCGTACTCCTCGACCTCGGCCTCTCGTGGGACGAGATCGGCGACCTCAAAGCCGGCGGGGCGATCCTCTGACCGGCGAGGACAGGCCCATACCCGTGGTCGACGACGACAGCCGCGACTTCTGGCACGGAGGTGCCCAGGGGCAGCTCCTGATCAGCGCCTGCACCGCGTGCGAACGACTGTTCCACCCGCCGGCGCCGATCTGCCCCGGCTGCTATTCCCGTTCGATCGGGTCCCGGCCGGTCTCGGGCCGCGGCACCGTCGAGACCTACACGGTCGTCCGCCGCCCGTGGGTGCCCGGCTACGAGCCGCCCTACGTCGTGGCCCGGGTGGTCCTCGCCGAGCAGCCCGACCTGCGCCTGCTGACCAACCTGGTCGACTGCGACGTCGAGGCGGTCACGACCGGCATGGAGGTCGAGGTGGCCTTCGAGCAACGAGGTGACGTGTTCGTACCGATGTTCCGGCCGGTCCCATGAGCGCTGACGTCATGAACATCGAGCGCCGGGCGATCGTCTCCGGCATCGGGCGGTCCGCGTCCGGGCGGCGGCTGAACCGGCCCGCGATCGAGCTGACCCTGGACGCCTGTCTCGCGGCCATCGCCGACGCGGGGCTCACCCCGCGCGACATCGACGGGCTCACCTCCTGGCCCGACCACCCCGCCCCGCACGGCTTCGGCGGCCCCCGGGTCGGCGACCTCCACACCCTCCTGCGGCTGGACCTGTCATGGATCCTCGGCTGCGGCGACGGCGCCAACGTCATCGGCATCCTCGGGATCGCCGCCCACGCGGTGGCCACGGGCCTCGCCCGGCATGTGCTGGTCTACCGGACCGTCGGGGAGGCGACCAGCCAGGGGACCGGCCGCCGTCCGGCCGTGATGGCCGGGCCCGGGGCCGGGGCCGCGCCGTGGAAGACGACCTACGGGGTGGGTTCGCCCGTGCAGTTCGCCGCGCTGTGGGCCCGGCACCACTTCGACCGCTACGGCACCACCCTGGAGCAGCTCGGCTGGGTCGCCGTGAACGACCGGCGGAACGCGGCGGACAACCCGGACGCGATCTACCGCGACCCGATGACGATCGACGACTACCTCGCGGCACGGATGATCAGCGAACCGCTGGGCCTGTTCGACTGCGACATCCCGGCGGACGGGTCGATCGCCTTCGTCGTCTCGCACGCCGACCACCGCCGTGACGTCGACCGGCCCGTCTTCTTCGAGGCCCTGGGTGGTGGGCGGCCGATGACGTCGAGCTGGGAGTTCTGGCCGGACTTCGACGTCATGGCCGCGACGAAGGCCGCCGAGCAGCTCTGGTCGCGTACCTCGCTGCGGCCCGCCGACGTCGACGTCGCGGGTCTCTACGACGGGTTCAGCATCTTCGTCCTGCTGTGGCTCGAGGCGCTCGGCTTCTGCGGCCGCGGCGAGGCGGGCCCGTTCGTGGAAGGTGGCACGCGCATCGCCCGCACCGGTGATCTGCCGCTCAACACCTCCGGCGGCCAACTGTCAGAGGGCCGCTACCTCGGCTTCGGCCTGGCCTACGAGACCTTCCTGCAGTTACGGAACCAGGCCGGCACCCGGCAGGTCACCGACGCCGAGGTCGGCCTCGTCACGGGCGGCGGCGGCCCGCTCGCCCAGGCGTTCCTGTTCACCAGTGACCGCTGATTCACCAGTGACCGCTGTTCGCCCAGGACCGCTGTTCACCCAGGACCGCTGACGAAGGAGAAGTGACATAGCGACCTTGTCCCGGGTAATCCCCGTCCCAGATCCCAGGAGGCACCCATGCGAATCGGCCTGATGATCGGTTCCGACAGGGACCGGCAGTACCGGGAGCGGGTGCGCGGTTTCATCGCCGACGCCCAGAGCGCGGAGGAGGCGGGCTTCGCCTCGATGTGGATGCCGCAGATTCCCGGTTACTTCGACGCGCTGACCGTGGTCACGTTGATGGGCCAGGCGACGCGTCGCATCGAGCTGGGCACCGCGGTCGTGCCGGTCCAGACCCGCCATCCGGTCGTCATGGCCCAGCAGGTGCTGTCCACCCAGGCGGTCTGCGAGGGGCGTTTCACGCTGGGGATCGGGCCGTCACACCACTGGATCATCGAGGACCAGCTCGGCCTCTCCTACGAACGCCCCGCCCACCTGGTGCGGAACTACCTCCAGGTGCTGAACGCGGCGTTCGCCAGGCCGGGGCGGATCGACGTCGACAACGACACCTACCGGGTACACAGCCCGCTCGACGTCACCGACCTCGTCCCGACGCCGACCCTGATAGCGGCGCTGGCACCGGTCATGCTCCGCATCTCCGGCGAGCAGACCTCCGGAACCATTCTCTGGATGGCGGACGAGCGGGCCATCGGCGACTATGTCGTCCCGCGCATCACGAAGGCCGCGACCGACGCCGGGCGACCGGCACCGCGCATCGTCGCCGGGGTTCCGGTCGCCCTGTGCCCCGCCGGCGAGGTCGACGCCGCGCGCTCCGCGGCGAACGAGGTCCTCGGGCACGCCGACTACTCGCCCAACTACAAGCGGCTCCTCGACCACGGGGATGCCAGGGACGTCGGCGACGTCATGGCCGTCGGCGACGAATCCGCCATCGTGGAACGCCTGCGCGGCTTCCGCGACGCGGGAGTCACCGACCTCGCGGCCCGCGTGGTCGCGCTCGGAGCCGACCGCGCCGAGCGCGTCGAGTCCCAGCGGCGGACACAGGCTTTCCTCGCGACGCTCTGCTCCCAGATGTGAGCCAGGTGGCGCTGGGACCAGCCGGCCGCGGTCCGATCGTCTGGTCTGGTCCAGCGCCACGCCCGTACTACTCGTTTACTACTCGTTCTTGTAGACGAGACCGTCCTTCATCACGAACCGCACGTCCTGCGTGGCCGTGATGTCATCGGATGGATCTCCGGGAACCGCGATGATGTCGGCCAGCAGACCAGCCGCCAGGCGGCCGCGGTCATCGACACCGATCAGCTCGGCGCTGGTGACCGTGGCGGCCCGCAGCGCCTGCATCGCGGTCATGCCGCGGTCGACCAGAGCCCACAGCTCCTTCGCGTTGTGCCCGTGCGGGATGGCGGGCGCGTCGGTGCCGCACGCGATCCGCACCCCGGCCTCGATGGCCCTACCCAGCGTCCGCCGAGCCCGGGGGAAGACCTCCGCGGCCTTCGCCTGGAGCGCGGGCGGCGCCTTCGAGATGTCGAGGCCTTCCGACAGATAGCTGGTGGGGACGAGGAAGGTCCCGTGGTCGACCATCATCCGGATGGTGTCGTCGCTGGCGAGTGAGCCGTGCTCGATGCAGTCCACCCCGGCCCGGACACAGGCCCGGATGCCCGCGTCGCCGTGGGCGTGGGCAGCCACCTTGAGCCCCGCCCGGTGGGCCTCGTCGACGATGGCCGCGATCTCCTCGTCGGAGTACTGCTGCGCGCCGGCGGCCGTGCTGTGCGACATCACCCCGCCCGACGCCGAGATCTTGATGACCCCGGCACCGTACTTGATCTGGTAGCGGACCGCCGCGCGCACCTGCGGGACGCCGTTGGCGATTCCCTCCTCGACGCCCAGCGGCATGATGTGCGGCGCGAGCCGCTGGAACATCGTCGGGTCGAGGTGCCCGCCGGTGGGCGTGATCGCGTGACCGGCGGCCACGATCCGGGGCCCCTGCGCCCAGCCCGCCTCGATCGCCCGGGCCAGGTCCACGTCCAGCAGGTACCCTCCGGTCTTGACCATCAGCCCGAGGTTGCGCACCGTCGTGAAACCGGCCAGCAGCGTGGTACGGGCGTTCACCGTCGCCCGCAGGGTCCGGTACACCGGGTCGTCCTGGACGCCGTGCAGCGGGTTCGGCAGGCCCGTCGGGTTCTCGGGGCCACCGAGGAGGAGATTGATCTCCATGTCCATCAGGCCCGGCAGCAGGGTGAGATCGCCCAGATCGATCTCGGTCGCGTCGGTGGGCGGTGCGGCCGGGTTCACCGCGGTGATGCGGTTCCCCTCGACCACCACGATCGCGGGCGACCGCACCGTCCCCGCGTCGACGTCGACCCAGCGCGCCGCGCGCAGAACGGTCACGCCGGTAGCACCAGGTACGCCGGTCACGGGACCGGCTCGATGACGCAGTCGACCGCGGCGGCGCCGGAATCGGGAATCCGCGGCTGCTTCCACGCCTCGACCGCGAAGGACACGCTGATCATCGAGTACAGCAGGTGCAGGAGGTTCAGCGCCGTCTCCGGCATCTCGTCCAACGGAAAACGGTCGCAGTACGCGATCGCGGCCTCGGCGCGTGGGGTGATCGCGTCGTAGAACTCCTGCATCTCCGGCATCGAGCCGGCGAGCCGTCTCCCGTAGCGCTCGGCCTCCGTCGCCAGGCACCAGACCGTGGCGTAGGGCTCAAGATCGGCGAACTCGCCCGGCAGCAGGGTCGGCATCGGGCTCACGCCCCCGCGCCGTTGTGCTGGTATTCCCCGACCCAGTCGGCCGCGACCTTGTGCAGGTGCCGGCAGAGAACCTCCTGGTCGTTCAGCGGGAACTCGGCGACAGCCCGGGACTCGAGCATCGACTGCGTCGCCTCCAGCGTGTTGGCGTCCTGCAGCGCGTACTCCTTGAAGGTCACCGCGGCCATCTCGCGGGCAACCCGGTCCCGCGCGTTCCGGGAGGGAACGAAATACAGGTTCCCCTCGAAGGTGTGCGTGTTGTGCGACGTCGGCCAGTAATGGTAGGTGAGATACCAGCCACCCGCCCAGATCAGAATCACGAAGTTCGGCCAGAGATTGAACGAGTCCAGACCCCACGGCTCGCAGCCGGCCGGGTTGAGACCCGCCGGCATCTTCTCGACGCCGAGATCCGGTTCGTCCCAGGGCCCGAAAAGGCCGCTGCGGGTGATGTCCTCCATCGGCTTGCGCATCTCCGGATCCAGTTCCCACGCCTTGATACCGGCCGTGCTGACCAGCCGATGCGGGCCGTCGATGCGGTAGTGCGGCGCCTCGAACCCCGCCTGCTGCGCCGCCGTCGAGAACTTCGACGGCGTCTGCCGGGCGTGCAGAATGGGCGCATGGTAGAACTCCTGGAAGGCGTCCATGAACAGCTTCCAGTTCGCGCCGACCTCAGCGCGGTAGTAAAAGCGCTCGGTCATCGTGTCGAACGGATATCCGCCGAGCGCGGTGACCATCGGGCCGAGGAAATCGGGCAGCGACTGTTCGGGCTCCTTCGCCAGATTGACGAAAATGAATCCGGACCAGACGTCGCAGTGCACCGGGACGAGGCCGAAGTCCTTCTTGTCCAGGTTGAAGAACTCGCCCTCCTGCTGCACGAAGGTGGCGGCGCCGTCCAGGCCGTACCGCCAGCCGTGGTACTTGCAGGTGAACTGGCGACAGCTACCGGCGGTCTCCTCCCGCGGGAAGTCGTTCCACACCAGCTTGTTGCCGCGATGGCGACAGATGTTGTGGAAGGCCCGGACCTGACCGTCGTTGTCGCGCACGACGACGATCGAGGCCCTGGCGGCCTCGATCTCCTTGGTGAAGTAGCTCCCGCTGCGCGGTAACTGCTCGACCCGGCCCACGTTCAGCCAGGCACGCCTGAAGATCGCATCCCGTTCCAGCGCGTAGAAATCGGGCGAGATCGAGTCCTCGTACGACACCAGCCCCGTTCCCAGCTCCGGGTAGTGTTCCGTCCAGCTTCCCTCAGCCGGCTTCGGCCATCGTGCCACAGTCATTCCTCCGTTTCGGGTGGGTCCGCTGCCGGACGCGGATCCGGCTCCGGGTCAGCTCGGTGGGTCGGCCTGTGGGTCGGCTCTGTCGGGCACGGCTGCCAGGTGGCGGTACGGGGGTCGGCGCGGCATCGGGCCCGCCGTCACATGACACTCCCGCCGTTCACCCCGAGGACCTGGCCGGTGATGAAACCGGCGCCATCGGAGCAGAGAAAGGCGCAGGCGGCGGCTATGTCATCACCCGTCCCCAGCCGGCCCACCGGGATCGCGTTCACCAGGACCCCGCTGTCCGGCAGGTCGCCGGCCGCCTGGGCGCTGCGGGACATCGGTGTGTCGATACTCGACGGCGGGATGCTGTTCACCGTGATCCCGAACGACGCGTACTCCCGCGCGAGGGCCTTCGTCATGGCGATGACGGCACCTTTGGACGCGGCGTAGTGGACCATGCGGGGCGAACCCCGCTGAGCGCTTGACGACGAGAGGGTCACGATACGACCCCACCGCGCCGCGACCATGTCAGGGATCACAGCCTGAACGCAGTGGAAAGTCCCGGTGAGATTCACCTCGATCACCCTGTTCCAGGACTCGAGTGTGATCTCGGCAAAGGGCTCGAACGCCGCGAGCCCCGCGCTCGTGACCAGTATCTCCACCGGGCCGAACTCCTCGCGGACCTGGCTCAGCGCGTTCTCCACGGCCGGACGGCTGGTGACGTCGACCTCGCACGCCAACGCCTCCGCCCCGTCCGCGGCCAGCTCCTTCGCGGCCTGCCGCGCGGCCGAACCGTTGCGATCGACCACGGCGACTCTGTGGCCCCGGTCGGCGAGATGCCGGCAGATGGAAAGTCCCATCCCCGACGCACCGCCCGTCACCACGGCGACCCGCTTCATCTGGAACCGCCCGCTGCCCGTGACGGCGCGACGGCGACGAAGCGCGCCGCGCCTCCTGGGCAAAGGTCGTGCTCCACCGCTGAGACCGCGGCCGAGACCCACGAATGGTGGCTCGTGAAGTCAGCCATGCGCACCCACCTTCGTCGTCGCCCGTCGCGGAGTCCGCCGGACCGCCGCGATGACGCGCTCGGAACTCTGCATACGACAACGGCACCGGGCCCGGGCGGCGCCGTTTGCCGGCTTTTCCGGCCGATGCCGCCTGCTTCCCGAGTTCGCCGACGGTGCCCTGCCGGCTCATCATCGCCGCCACACCCTTGGCCGTCTTTGCATGTCCGGCCAATTCTGTGCTGGTTTCGGCCGCTGACCGGCAACCGATGCCCGTGGTCGACGACCCGCAGCAGGCAAAGGTTCTGGTCCCGCGAAGGATGTTCCGCGGCATTCGCCGGTTCGACCGGCTGTTCCGCCTGCTGCTGAGCGAGGGCGATCGCGTTCCCGAGATCCGTGACACACTCGGCGCCGCGCTGACCAGCCAGAGCGAGCCGCTGCCGCGGAAGGACCACCCGACCACCGTCATGCTGCTGGCGGCGTGGGACGGATACCACTTTTTCGGCCTCGTACCAGCCCCGCTGTTGCGGGGGTACCGATGACGACTTCGTCGAGGAGCTGGCCACGTCGGCGGACGGCTGGATGCCGGAGCTCATCATCGAGCCGCCGGCGGAGGGTGCGCAGCCGTAGCGGCTCCGGCAGTCCGACCGGAGCCGCCGGCCTTTCCTCGCCCGGTGCTCACCGGCTCACCTGGATATAGGACGGGCTCGGCATCCCACGACTCGCGCGGTTCCGACACCAGGCCACGTTCATGCCACAGCGCCGGCGGTTTCGGGGCGCTCGGGTGCGCGGTATCCGGGTCCCGGACGGCGCACACGGTGCCTCGTGCCGTCGCGGCGCACGCCATGACGAAGCCCTCCTCGTACGCGGCCAGCTCCGGCCCACACCGCCGGTGCGGGACGCGCGGGATCATCGGTCCCGTGACTGATCCCGCTCCCCTGGCCGACGACGATCTGGCGGAGGTGCCCGGCCAGTGCGGCTGCGGCGGCGAGGTAGCGGGTGTTCCACAGCACGACAGCGTTGAGGACCAGGCCCAGCGCGCCGAGCTGGTCTTCCTGGCCTTCCCGGTAGGCCTGGCGCAGTTCCCCGCGCTGCCCATGGAAGATCTTGCGGGCCAGGCGGTGGTGGGATTCCTGGAAGGTGAACTGGGTGTGGACCGCGCGGTTGAATGTCACCATGGCGCAGGCGGTATAGGGGGCGGGGGAGCCAAGTGATTAGTCCGGGTGACGCGGGGCGGCGGATGAGTGTGGGGGAAATCGCCGCCTTGGTCTCGGCGATTGTCGCCGTGGCTGGTCTTCTGTTAGCGGTGTTCGGAGTACCGCTCACCGGTGGTTCATCACTTAACCAGTCCCTCGCCTACGGTGCCGGTGCCCCCGTGACCTCGGGCGTTTCCGAGACGCCGGCCGCACCGGCCTCATCCGCGTCGACCACGCCGACCGGTCCGGAGGCGTCTCCTCCGCCCGTGTTGCCAAGTGGCTGGCGCCGTGTCAGCGCACCCGGTCTCAGCGTCACCTTCGCCGTTCCGGACGGCTGGACTCAGGTGGTCGACAACGATCTCCAGAGCACCTGGCACTCCCCGAACGAGGGCTACGCCATGAGCGTCAAGCGGGACACCTCGTAGGATCGACGCCCGAGGCTGCCTCTGCCGGACAGCTCGCCTGGTACCGCGACACGACCGAGTCCTCCATGGCCGACCTCACGGTCGTCACCCACCCGACCCGGCAGAGCGGCAAGGACGCCCTCTGGCTGGAAATCGACTATCACTGGGCCGGCCAGGCCGAACCCCGTAAGCGTGTCGAGCTGTTCGTCGCGGGCAAAGCAGGCCATGTCTACCAGCTGCTCTTCGACACCGCTGCCACGCCCACGAAGCTGGCGGCCCAACAGCAACTGTTCGCTACCGCACGCGACCAGCTACTGATCGACACGTGAGTACGGCGCGGAGGTGCGCACCTGCCTGGTATGACTCCCCCGGTCCAAGAATCAATTGAGGATCTCAAGAAGGCTCCAGAGATCACCCAGAAGATCGTAGGGAGATCTCACTGCGGACCGCGGACCTCACGGTCAGCCAGGTCGTGCCCGGCCCGTCCGTCTCCAAGCTCGTAAAGCACGTCGAAAGTCGGTTGGTCACCCCGAAGCGGACTTGGTGCAGCCGCATCACGTCGTCGTCACGCAGGCCGCGGCATCCGACCCGGTCACTGCGGGTAAGGCGTCTCGCCGCGTTCGAGCATCCCGACGAGCGTCGCCAGGCGATTCGCCCGGCTCGACGGACTCGGCGCGGTCATGATCCTGTGCAGGACCGCATAACGGTTACGGCCGTTCAAACCCGCGAACGCCGACGCCGCAGCCGATGAGGCGGTCAGCGCGGCCGCCAGGTCATCCGGGACCTGCGCCCTCGCAGCTCCCGGATAGGCCCGGTCCCAGCGTCCGTCCGCCTTCGCGCCCTCGATCTCGGCGTGCCCGCGGGGACGCATCCGGCCTTCCTCCGTCAGACGCGTCACGAGGCCGATGTTCCGCTCGGACCACAGCGAGGCCCTGCGGCGTGGGGTGAACCGCTGCCGGAAGGTCATCGCATCCATGCTCTTCTTCTGCCCGTCGATCCAGCCGCTGCACAACGCCTCCTGGAGCGCGAGGTCGTAGCTCAGCGAGGTTGGAGACGTGGTGCCCTTCTTCGCCAGCAACAGCCACACCCCGTCGGAGACGGCCTCGTTCACGTCCAGCCATGCCCGCCACGCCGCGGCATCGGCGACGACCAGCATCTCCGGCTCGGCGCTGGTTCGCGACTCCGCTCCGGCCGCCCCGTCACCCGCGTTCATGGGCTTCATCGTATGGACGGCGCCGACATGACCTGCAGACGATGAGCACGGCCGGGGTCACGTCAGCGGATTCCTGCGCCCGGGCCACGGCGCTCTGCCGGGCTGATGTGCGACTATCCGGCGGGCTCCTCAGCCGGCCGGTTCTCCGATCATGTTGGTGGGGACGTCGCAGATCAGGTACGGAATGCGGGTCTCGCAGGGGCGGCAGGAGTGAGCGGTCCAGGAACAGCTGGCGCCCGTGCCCTTCCAGACCCGCATGTCGCGGTAGTCCGCGTCCTTGGGGCCGTCCGGGTCGTCGAAGACCTCCACGCTCTCTCCGATGAACACCATCTCACTCATGTGAACGTACTCGACGGGCTTTCCTACGGGTTTCAGCTCGGGCAGCGCGGGCAGGAGCTTCATCGCGGCGCACGGTTTGTGCAAACCCTTGGTCTTCGGGTCCAGCATGACCTTGGCGCCGGTAATGGTGGTCCATTCCGCACCGACCGCGGGCATCTTCGGATCAACGATCTGCCAGGCACCCCCGGTGTCGAGTCTGCGTTCCGCCACGGCACCGACGGGCCAGTCATGGACGAGTCGAGCCATCCCGGCAGCCAGTGAATCAGCGGACACGGTAACCCAGCCCTGGTCGACGAGGCTCGCCCGTAGTGCATCGAGGTAGGAGCCGCGCGTCAGCATGGCGATGTCGCGGACCATCGCGGTTGTCGTCGCACGGTGCGAGGACAGTCCTCCGAACGAGCGACCGCAGCCGCATCCCTGCTGTTCGTGGCCGCAACCCGGGCCCGTGACGACCTGGCAATCTTCTGGCACGGTCGGCCAAGCCCGTCCCTTGCCGCCGTGCAGAACACCGGATCCTGATAAGGGATACCAGGGGAGCCCTCTCCGCGATCTTTGTCGGGGATTACCAGCGAGCGATCGCGCGGCAGGTCACACCGCCACCCTCGCCTGTCACCCACCGTCAGGGGACGTCGGCGTGCGCCAGAGGCTCGCCGGGGCAGCCATCGGGACGATCGACCCAGCTGCGCCGGATCGGTGAGACTCTCCCCACGTCGCGCTGAACAAAAGTTCAGCATGGCTGCGTGCCGGCGTCAACCAGAATGAGGACATGACCACGCCACGCCGTACCGGCACCGAGAGCTCGAAGACTCGCGTGCTCCTGCTCGACGCCACCGAACGACTGATGCGAAACGAGGGTTACGCCGCGGTGAGCTCACGCAGTGTGGCCAGCGCGGCCGGCGTCACACCCGCACTGATCCACTATTACTTCCCGACATTGGATGACCTGTTCCTCGCTCTCTTCCGGCGCGGCGCCGAGAAGAACCTCGAACGTCAGAGACGCGTCCTGACATCACCTCAACCGTTGCGCGGACTGTGGGAGTCCAGCATCGAGCCCGCGGGCACGTCGCTGCTGACCGAGTTCATGGCGCTCGCGAACCACCGCAAGAGCATCCGCCAGGAGATCGCGGAGTACGCGAAGCAGTTCCGGCGCCTGCAGACCGAACTCCTCTCGAGCCGGCTGGAGGAGTGCGGAGTCGACCCGGCCCAGGTCTCACCCACCATCATCCTGTTCATGATCGGAGTCGTCAGCCGTGGCTTCGTGGCGGAGGACATGCTCGGGATCACCGACGGCCACACCGAGGCACTGGCTCTCGTGGAACGGTTGTTGCAGCGTTTCGAAACCTCGACGGAGGCCGGCAGCGAGCCATGACAGCAGTCGAACGTGCCGGCCAGTCTGACGGCGGCCTCAGCCTCTGGCGCGGTGCTGGACCTGGATGTCGGTGTAGCCGGCCAGTCCCCAGGGGCCGTTCTCCACTCCGAGTCCGCTCCACCTCGCCCCGCCGAAAGGCTGGTGAGGCCCGAGGGCGACATGGGCGTTGACCCAGGCGGTTCCGCACTCCAGCCGCTCGGCCACGGCGCCGGCCCGGTCGGGGTCCGCGGACCACACCGACCCCGAGAGTCCGAAGGTCGTCGCGTTGGCCCGGGCCACGACCTCGTCGACGTCGCGGTACGGGAGGATCGGCAGCACCGGGCCGAACTGTTCCTCGTCGACGATCCGGGTGCCTTCCACCGCCCCGGTGATCACGGTGGGCTGGAAGAAGTAGCCGGGGCCGCCGACCGGGGCCCCGCCGGTGAGCGCGGTCGCGCCGCCCGCGAGCGCGTCGGCCACGAGCTCGCCGACCCGCTCGTACTGCGGCCGGTTCTGGACCGGCCCGAGCTCGGTGTCCGGATCCATGCCGTCACCGACCCTGGCCGCCGCGACACGGGCGGCGAGGGCGTCGGCGACCTGATCGTGCAGCGCCTCGGGGACGTAGAGGCGTTTGATGGCGGAGCAGACCTGCCCGCTGTTGTCGAAGGCGCCCCGGAACAGCTTCTCCACGATGGCGGCGGGGTCGACATCATCGAGCAGGATCGCGGGATCGTTGCCGCCGAGCTCTAAGGTGAGGCGCTTGAGGTCTGGGGCCGCCGAGGCGGCGATGTGCTTGCCGGTCGCGATCGACCCGGTGAAACTGATCTTGCGCGGGGTGGGGTGCGAGGTCATCCACCTACCCAGCTCGTCTCCCCCGGACACGACGTTGAGCACGCCCGGCGGGAACACCTCGCTGAGGATCTCGGCCATCAGCAGGGTGCTGCGAGGCGTGAACGGTGACGGCTTGAGCACCATCGTGTTCCCGGCGAGCAGCGCAGGCGCGATCTTCCAGGTCGCCAGCATGATCGGGAAGTTCCACGGGGTGATGGCCGCGACGACCCCCACCGGGCGGCGCACGACCTCGACGCGGGCACGGGCGTCGTCCTGGATGACCTCTCGAGGTATCTCCAGCTGGGAGAAGTACTTGAGCCAGTAGCCGGCTCCGAACGCCTCCCTTTTCGCCGACTTCAGGGGCTTGCCCTGCTCGGCGGTCAGGACCGGGCCGATCTGGTCCGCCGAGGCCGTGAGTCGATTCGCGGCCTCGGCGAGGGCGGCCCGACGCGCGTCCTCGTCCCCGCGCCAGCCGACGAAGGCCTTCGCCGCGGCGTCGAACGCCTCGTCCAGCTGCTCCGCGGTGCAGTCCGGAGCCTGCGCGTGGACCTCGCCCGTCGCCGGGTTCACGACACCGAAGGTCGACCGGGCAGCTCGACGCTCCCCGCCTATGATCATCGAGACGTCGGGCATGATCCCCTCCGCATCCCTGCCCGAAGTGCTGGTGACGCACCGTCGACCGCACTAAACAGCTGTTTAGTGCCACCCGGATCCGCGCGTCAAGGGACATACGACCGGCGAACCGCGCGGGGCGCCCCGCCAACCTGGCCCTGACGCAACCGCGGGATCAGGTCGCCCGATTTCGGGACAGGGCTTCATTTTAGCCCCGAGTGTCATTAATGTTCTCGCATGCCGGGGACAGCGGCTCCTCGCCGGGAGGAGGCCGCGGGCAGGACGCGCTGGCTGATCCGCTCCGGCGCGCGCCGGCGGCACCGCCGGTCTCGGCGTGTGCCGAGAGCCCGCTGGCCGGGTTCGCCCCCCGCCTGCTGAGACGAGATCGCACTCGGCTGCTCCCGTGGGAGCGCCGCGAAAGGTGGAGCATGAGCAGCACATGGTTCGAGTCGGTCGCCGAGGCACAACGGCGTGCGCGGCGCAGGCTGCCGAAGTCGGTGTACAGCGCGCTGCTGGCCGGCTCGGAGGCCGGCGTGTCCTACCGGGACAACACCGCGGCGTTCGACGAGCTCGGCTTCGCGCCGCACGTGGCGGGGCTGTCCCCCAAGCGTGATCAGCAGACCACGGTCCTGGGCCAGCCGATCTCCCTACCGGTGCTCATCTCCCCGACCGGGGTGCAGGCGGTGCACCCCGACGGCGAGGTGGCGGTCGCGCGGGCCGCCGCGGCACGGGGCACCGCCATGGGCCTGTCCTCGTTCGCCAGCAAGCCGATCGAGGACGTCATCGCCGCCAACCCGCAGACGTTCTTCCAGATGTACTGGATGGGCACCCGTGACTGGATGATCCGGCGGATGGAGCACGCCCGGCAGGCCGGAGCGGTCGGCCTGATCGTCACCCTGGACTGGTCGTTCTCGCACAGCCGCGACTGGGGCAGCCCGTGGATCCCCGAGCGGCTCGGCCTGAAGACCATGGTCAAGCTGGCACCCCAGGGCGTGTCCCGGCCCGCGTGGCTGCTCCAGTACCTGCGCACCGGACGGCTTCCCGACCTGAGCGTGCCGAACCTGGCCGAACCCGGCCAGCAGGCCCCGGTGTTCTTCGGCGCGTACGGCGAATGGATGCAGACACCCCCGCCGAGCTGGGAGGACATCGCCTGGCTGCGCCAGCAGTGGGACGGGCCGTTCATGCTCAAGGGCGTCTCCCGGGTGGACGACGCCCGCCGCGCCCGCGACGCCGGGGTCAGCGCGATCTCGGTCTCCAACCACGGCGGCAACAACCTCGACAGCACTCCGGCCCCGATCCGGGCCCTGGCCGCGGTCGTGGACGCGGTCGGTACCGACGTCGAGGTGCTCATGGACGGGGGCATCCGCCGGGGCGGGGACGTCGTGAAGGCACTCGCGCTCGGCGCGCGGGCGGTCATGATCGGCCGCGCCTACCTGTGGGGCCTGGCCGCCGGCGGGCAGGCCGGGGTCGAGAACGTCCTGGACGTCCTGCGCAACGGCATCGACTCCGCCCTGCTGTCCCTCGGGCACTCCTCCATCCACGAACTGACCCCGGACGACGTCCTGGTACCCGACGGCTTCCCCCGCACGCTCGGCGCGGCGCCCGCGCGATGACCACCGGAGCGGGCAGGACGGACACGGGCCGGGCAGGCGCGGCACGAACGGACGCGGGCCGGACGGGACTGTCGGGGCAGGCCTGGACCGACATCGCCGGCAGGCCGCTCGTCCTGGTGCCGGTGGGGTCCTGCGAGCAGCACGGGCCGCACCTGCCCCTGGTCACCGACACCACGATCGCGGTCGCGGTGGCCGAAGGCGCGGCGCAGCTCCTCCTCCGGCGGCGCCCCGCCGAACCCGTCCTGGTCGCACCACCCCTCACCTACACCGCCAGCGGTGAGCACCAGTCGTTCGCGGGCACGATCTCCATCGGCGGCCCGGTCCTGCACCTGGTACTGGTCGAGCTGATCCGCTCGCTGTCCACCTGGTCCGGCCCGGTGGTGTTCGTCAACGCCCACGGCGGCAACCTGCGTGGCCTCACCGAAGCCGTCACCCAGCTGCGCGAGGAACGGCACGACGTGGCGTGGGTGCCGTGCGAAGCCGACGCCGCCGACGCGCACGCCGGGTTCACCGAGACCTCGCTCATGCTCCACCTGGCACCCGACCAGGTGGACATGACCCGGGCCGCAGCCGGTAACACCACCTCCCTCGACGAGCTGCTACCCGCCCTGGTCACCGGCGGAGTGGCCGCCGTCGCCCCGTCCGGGGTGCTCGGCGACCCGACCGCCGCCACCGCCCAGGAAGGAGAGCGCATCCTGCGCCGGATGGTCGACAACGTGTGCGAGCTGATCCACAGCGGCGAGGCCGCCAGCGACGGGCGCCTGCGCCCGCCCCTGCCCGCGGCGCCACGGCTGTGAACGCGGGGCCCGACCCCGGACGGCCGACGGGCATCACGGCGCGCCCTCGTCCCGGGCGCAGCGGGAGACCCGACGTGACCCGCGGATGTCACAGCGCCCATATTTTGTACGCGTGGCCACCCCATCGAAACGGCCGAAGGGCCGCCCACCCGTCACCGATCACGCCGCGATCGAGCGGGCGGCCTTCGCGGTGTTCACCGAGCGGGGGTTCGACGCCACCACCCTGGACGCGATCGCCGACGCCGCGGGAGTCGGGCGCAGGACCCTGCTCAGGTACTACCCGTCCAAGAACGACATACCCTGGGGGCAGTTCGACGAGAGCCTCGTCGAACTGCAGAAGTCCCTGGCCGGCATGCCCCGTGACATCCCCGTCCACGAGGCCGTGCACCGCGCGGTGCTCGCCTTCAACCACGTGGACCACGAGGCCGCGGCCCAGCACCGGCAACGGATGACCCTGCTGCTCAGAACACCCACGCTGCAGGCCCACTCCGTTCTCAAGTACCGGCGGTGGCGCGAGGTCATAGCCTCCTACGTCGCCGAACGTCACGATCTGACCGCGGACGACCTGCTGCCGCGTACCGTGGGCCAGGTCACCCTCGCGCTCGCCCTGTCCGCCTACGAACAATGGCTGGAACACGAGGACAGGACGATCGAGGAGTTCCTCGACGAGGCCCTGCGCGGGCTGCGGGGATACTTCGCCGGCTCGCCAGGGTGACGCTCGCCCGGCGACGAACCGCACCGCCCGAATGGCGACGACCGGCATTCGGCCCGGTGTCGGTCTCCTATCCGGCCGTCCGTTCGTCGAGGAGCGCGACGATCGCCGCCGGCGTGAGCGGAAGGCGGGTGACGGAGACGCCGAACGGCGCGAGTGCGTCCGCGACCGCGTTGATGACGGCCGGGGGCGCGCCGATCGCGCCGCCCTCACCGACGCCCTTGTACCCCCCCGGGCCCGGCCCCGGCGTCTCGACGTGCACGTGCTCGATGAGCGGCACCTCGGCGATGGTCGGCAGCAGGTAGTCGATGAACGTGGTGGCGACCGGGTTGGCGTCCTCGTCGTAGGCCAGGTGCTCGTAGAGGGCCCCGCCGATGCCCTGCACGGTCCCGCCGTCGATCTGGCCCTCGACGACGCTCGGGTTGATCCGCGGGCCGCAGTCCTCGCTGACCAGGTAGCGCAGGAAGGTGACGACCCCGGTCGTGGTGTCCACCTCGCAGGTGCAGACGTGGGTGGCGTTGGCCCACAGCATCGGTGCCTGCGCCTGGTACCGGCCGCTCGCCTCCAGCCCGGGCTGCACACCGGGCGGCAGCGCGGCGGGATCGAAGTACGCCAGGTTCGCGATCTCGGCGAGCGACAGGCCGATCGAGGGGGTGCCGCGCACGGTGGCCCGCCCGTCCGCGAGCTCGATGTCCTCGGCCGCCGCCTCCAGGCGGTGCGCCGCGATGGCGATGATGCGCTCTCGCAGCTCGCCCGCGGTCACCCCGACCGCGCCAGCGATCATCGAACCGCTGCGGCTGCCGCCGGTCCCCCCGCCGAAGGGCGTGATCGCGGTGTCCCCCTGGATCGTGTTGACGTCGCTGATGTCGACGCCGAGCGTGTCGGCGGCGATCTGCACGGCGGTGGTCTCCAGGCTGTTGCCCGTCGAGCCGCCGGCGAGATACACGTTGACCGTGCCGCTCGGCTCGACGCGGACCGTGGCGCCCTCCGTCGCGTAGAAGCCCATCGCGGAGGTCGTGGGCTCCACGTAGCTGCAGGTGCCGATACCGATGTAACGGCCGTTCGCCCGGGCCTCGGCCTGCTCGCGGCGGAACGCGTCGTAGTCGAAGTGCTCCAGTGCCTTCTCGAACACCTCGCGCGGGGACATGTGGTCGTACGGCATGTGGCACGGGTTCACGTACGGCATGTCCGAACGGGCCAGGAAGTTGCGCCGGCGCAGCTCGACGGGATCGATGCCCATCCGCCGCGCGGCCACGTCGAGCAGCACCTCGCGGGCGACGGACTCGTACTGCCACGGCCCCCGGTAGGCGCTGCGACCCAGCGTGTTGGAGAACACCGACGTCGTCGACCAGGCCGCGGCCGGGACGCGGTAGGGGCCGGGGAACATCAGGCAGACCGCGGCGGCGGTGCCCACCGGCCACGGGGTGGGATAGGCGCCCACATCCTGGACGTGGTCGATCTGCGCCGCGAGAATCACGCCGTCCTCGTCGAAGGCGAAGCGCATGGCCCCGTGCTCGTGGCGCGCGGAGTTGGCCGCCATGAGGTTCTCCCGCCGGTCCTCGATCCACTTGACCGGCGCCGGCACCTTCCGCGCGACGAGCAGCATGCACATGTCCTCGCGCAGAGCCAGGACCTTCTGGCCGAAGCCACCGCCGGCATCCCGCATGATCACGCGGATACGGTGCTCCGGCAGGCCGAGGAGCCGCCCGGCGAACGCCCGCAGCTCGTGCGGCGACTGCGATGCCGCCCAGATCGTGAGCTCGCCGCCGGACCATTCCACGACGATGCCGCGGGTCTCCATCGGGACGGGCGCGTACGCCTGCTGGTAGATCGTCTCCTCGACGACGAGCGCCGCGGTGGCGCACACCTCGTCCACCTGATCCGTCGCGCCGCTGTCCAGCCGGCCGGCCACGTTGTTCGGATACTGCCCGTGCACAAGCTCCGTCGACTCCTGGGCGTCGACGTAGTACACGACCGGCGGCAGCGGGTCGTACTCCACGTCCACCAGCTCGACGGCGTCCTCCGCGATGTAGCGGTTGTCCGCGATGACGAGCGCGACGGGATCACCGACGAACCGGACCTCGTCCTGGGCGAGCGCCGGGCGCGGGGTGTCCGGGCTGTCGCGGCCGACGATCGCGTACCACTGCTCGCGGATGTCGGGGTTGAGGTCCGCGGCGACGAACACCGCGTGCACGCCCTCCAGCTCCACCGCCGCCGAGATGTCGATGCCGACGATGCGCGCGCGGGCGAACGGGCTGCGCACGAAGCACGCGTGAAGCATCCCCGGACGCATCACGTCGTCGACGTAGGTTCCCTGCCCGGTGAGCAGTCGTGGGTCCTCGACCCGGTTCACCCGGGTGCCCGCGTAACGGGCGGCGGTCGGCGTGGCGGTGGCTGTCGTGGCAGCGGGGTTGCCCATGGCGCCCTTCGAACGGTAGTGGAGAGGCGGAACTCAGCCGCGACCCTGGCGGAACAGAGAGCTCAGCAACCAGCCCGCGACAAAGGCCACGAGGACCGGGGCGAGGCGCTTGACGACCGGTGAGCCGGCGGCGTCGAACAGGTTGACGGGCTCGGGTTCGGGCTGGTGGATGGTGCGTGCCCCGGGGGCGGCCGGGGCGGGTGCCGGCGGGAGCCCGGGACCGGGGACCGCGGGTGCGGGTTCGACCGGCCCGCTCGCCGCGCCCGTGGCCGGCGCAGCCGCCGGGACGGGGTCCCCGGCGGTGGGTGAGGCGGGGGTGGGTGAGGCGGGGGTGGTGGTGGTGTCGCCGCGGAGCACCGTGGACTCCAGGGACTCGACGAAGCGCCCAAGCAGGTTGGCGCTGACGTCGCTGATCACACCTCGGCCGAACTGGGCGACCTTCCCGGTGATCTTCAGGTCGGTGAGCACGCTGACCTGGGTGCCGGTGCCGTCGGGGGCGAGCGTCACGGTGATGGTGGCCGACGCGTTGCCCTGGCCGCGGGTCTCCCGGCCGTCGGCCTTCAGGACGGCCCGGTGGGCGGCCTCGTCACGTTCGAGGAAGGTCGCCGTGCCCTTGTACTGCGCGGTGACCGGGCCGACCTTGACCTTCACGATGCCGCGGTACTCGTCGCCCTCCACCTCCTGAAGCTGGGCTCCCGGCAGGCAGGGCGCGATGCGTTCGAGGTCGGTGAGAACCGACCAGGTGACGGCCGGGCTCGCGTCGACGCGGAACTCGTTGCTCAGATCCATGATCTCATTCACCGACAGGCAGGTAGGGCCCACGACCAGGGGCGGACAGTGGTGGACAGGCCGGCCCCGGGCGGAGGGCCGGCATCGACAGGAACGGGCGGCCGACCGCCACGGCATCCCCCGGGGACCGGGCCGCGGGCGTCCCGCCCGTGCGGCGGCGCGGCCGACCGCCGATCACGGTGTGTTACCGGCCGCGGCCCGTACCGCCTTGAAGATCCCCTGGTAGCCGGTGCAGCGGCAGATGTTGCCGGACAGGCCGGCGCGGATCTCCTCGTCGGTCGGGTCGGGGTTGTCCCGCAGCAGGGCGGTGACCGACACGACGAAACCCGGCGTGCAGAACCCGCACTGCAGGCCGTGGTTCTCCTGGAAGGCGACCTGTACCGGCGAGAGGTTCTCCGGTGTGCCGAGGCCTTCGATCGTGGTGACCTCGCGGCCCTCGGCCTGCACCGCGAGCACGAGGCACGCGCGCACCGCCGCACCGTCGAGCAGCACCGTGCAGGCACCGCACACCCCGTGCTCGCAGCCGAGGTGCGTGCCGGTCAGATGGCAGTGCTCCCGCAGGAAGTCGGCGAGCGTCAGCCGTGGCTCCACCCGCCCGCGGCGCTCCAGGCCGTTGACGCGCAGCCTGATCTGTACTTCATCCATCGTGAGCCTCCCGGAGCGCGCGCTGCCAGGCTCGGGTGACCATCGCGGCCCCGACGCGCCGGCGGTAGTCGGCCGAGCCGTGCAGGTCGGCCGGAACGGACTGGAGCGTCGACATCGCGGCCCGCCCGACCTCGACAGGGTCGATCTCGCCGGCCGCAGTGCCGGTCACGGCCTGTTCGGCGGCGGTGGCGCGTTCGGGCGTGGAGCCGAGACCGAGCAGCCCGATGCCGCAGCGGCGGACACGGTCGTGGCCCGCGGCGGCGC
>NZ_CASGGV010000338.1:0-26854 GCF_949319125.1 Frankia sp. Hr75.2
CGTTGGCAGGCCTCCGGGCCGGCGAAAGGTTGCTGTTGCCAATTTGCGTGCCACGCACGTGACCGGACCGCAAAGGCGCCCGTTCCCGGGGCCGACACGATCGACCGGACAGAGTACGGCAGGGAGATCAGTTCGGCCCGGTTGTGGCCCCGGCGCCGGTCGGCGCGGCCGCCGACCGGCTGTGGGACGCGGTGACCGCCTGGGCCGGGCTTCCCCACCTCTACCGAGCTGCAACGGCCGAAGTCCGCCGCGGAACAGGGGCACATCGCGACCGTGTTCGAGCCCTACGCCCGCGCCCGGGCCCACGACCTGCCGACCGCGGCGCGCGAAGGAACGGTTGGTGGCTGACGAACCGGAGCCGCCCGCCAGGGCTCGCCTCACCTACCTCCAGGACGAACGGGAGCTGCTCGACGGCTGGCTCGAGTTCCACCGGTCGACCCTGTTGGCGAAGTGCGACGGGCTGAGCGACGACCTGCGCAGAGCCAGGCCGGTGGTCACGTCGCCGCTGTCCCTGCACGGCCTGCTCTGTCACCTGGCGGAGACCGAGCGGAACTGGTTCAGCCGGATCCTGGAGGCGAAGCCCGACCTGGGACGGATCTGGTACGACCCGGCGGTCGAGGGCAGTCCGCATCCGGGAGTAGGCCCGACACAACGGCCACGCGGACATGATCCGAGAGCTCCTCGACAGCACCGTAGGTCTCTGACCGCCTCTGGTAACCGCCCGGGTACGGGCGTTGACAGGCCGGGCGCCGCGGCCGACAGTTGCCGCTATGCCCGCCGACGTGACCCCGGAGCGCCTGTCGAGAACGGCCTACGACAAGGAGCTGGCCCGGCTGCAGACCGAGCTGGTGCGAATGCAGGAATGGATCGTCCACTCCGGGCGGCGGGTCGCCGTCATCATGGAGGGCCGGGACACCGCCGGCAAGGGCGGCGTCATCAAACGCATCACCGAACGTCTCAACCCCCGCCATTTCCGGGTCGTCGCCCTCGGCACGCCGACCGAGCGGGAACGCACCCAATGGTACTTCCAGCGTTACATCACCCATCTGCCGGCGGGCGGCGAGATCGTGTTCTTCGACCGGAGCTGGTACAACCGCGCCGGGGTGGAACGGGTGATGGGATTCTGCACCGACGAGGAATACGAGGAGTTCCTGCGGACGTGCCCCCAGCTGGAGCGCGCGCTGGTCCGGTCGGGGCTGACCCTGGTCAAGTACTGGCTCTCGCTGAGCGACGCCGAGCAGGAGCGCCGGTTCGCGGACCGGATCAAGAACCCGGAGAAGCGCTGGAAGCTCTCCGACATGGACCTGCAGGCCCGTGCCCACTGGGTCGACTACGCCGAGGCCAAGGACGAGATGTTCGCCTACACCGACATCCGGCAGGCCCCGTGGTACGTGGTCGACGCGGACGACAAGCGCAGCGCCCGGCTGAACCTGATCAGCCACCTGCTGTCGACGGTGCCCTACGAGGCCCTCCCGTACCCCGCCGTCGACCTGCCGCCCCGCCAGGACCGGGCCTACAAGCGCCCGCCGATCGACAGCCAGACCTGGATCCCCCGCCGCTACGTCGTCGAGTAACCAGCCCGACCCGATCGCGGGACGAACCGAAATCCGGGCCCGGGCCCCGGGGCCGGGGTCACAAATAGAACTGCTTGTCGTTTAGTGTCCTTCTCGCCGTTTCGAGGGTGAATCGGGCCGGATCCGATTCTGAAACGGCGAGAAGGACGCCAAAAGGGCGAGTAGACGATGTGGCGTGTGACGGGCGCGCGATCAGGCCAGGCGCACGGGAACGAGCAGTAGATCCGTCAGCAGGTCGCGCAGAACCTCGTGGCCGTCCAGGCTGAGCACCGACTCCGGGTGGAACTGGAGCCCGGCGAAGGTCGGCCCACGCAACGCGTGCACCGCCTCGTCCCGCCGGTCGTCCGAGTTGCCGGCGAGGTCCCGAACGCCCGCGGGGTCGCGGGCGAGTTGGACCACACCGTGGGGGGTGAGGATCTCGTCCTGGTCGAACTCCGCGGT
Source organism: Frankia sp. Hr75.2 (assembly GCF_949319125.1). NCBI lineage: Bacteria > Bacillati > Actinomycetota > Actinomycetes > Frankiales > Frankiaceae > Frankia > Frankia sp. Hr75.2. The sequence continues at coordinate 2,016 of NZ_CASGGV010000338.1, forward strand.
GAACGTGGAGTAGAAACCGACCCGGCGCCGGTGGCCGAACAGGTCGATCTCGCGGGCCAGCCCCTGGTAGGTGGCCTCCCGGCGGCGCAGGCGCAGCCCGAGCAGGCCGGCGAGGAGCTGGTGGCCCAGGCAGATCGCGAGCATCGGCCGCCGCCGTGCCAGCAGGTCGGCCACGACACCGCGCATCGCTGCCATCCGGGGGTCGGCACGCACTGTTGGATCTCCCGGGCCGGGGCCGGGCACCACCAGATCGAATCGGGCGGTGTCCCCGGCCGAGTGCCACGGCCGCACGGTGACCGTCAGGCCGAGTGCGCGCAGCTGGTGGGCGAGCATCCCCGTGAAGGTGTCCTCGCCGTCGACGACGAGCGCCGACCTGCCGGCCAGCCCGGGGGCCGGGTTCGGCGCCGGGGCGCGTTCCGCCATCCAGAACCGGGCCAGGCCGAGGTTGCGGCCGGCGAGCACGGCGGCGATCTCCGGATCGGCTCCCAGCGGGACGCCCGCGCCGACGGGGTCAGCCACGTCCCTGACGGCGCCCGGGGCCGGGGCCGCGCCGGTGGCGGGCGGGCGCAGGCCCAGGGCGGCGAGCATCCCGGCGGCCTTGGTGTGTGTCTCCGCCGTCTCGCCGGCCGGGGTGGAGTGGCGGACGAGGGTCGCGCCGACCGGCACGCGCAGGTCGCCGCCGGGCGAGATCTCCGCGGTCCGGATCAGGATCGGCGCGTCGAGGGTCTGCGCGCCCGCCTCGTCCCGGCCGAGCAGGGCGAGCACGCCGGCGTAGTAACGCCGCCCGCGGCCCTCGTGCCGGGCGATCACCCGGAACGCGTTCTCCAGCGGGCTGCCGGTGACGGTCGGGGCGAACATCGTCTCGCGCAGTACCTCCCGGACGTCGAGGCAGCCCCGTCCGGCCAGCAGGTACTCGGTGTGGACGAGGTGCGACATCTCCTTGAGGTACGGCCCGAGCACCTGCCCGCCGTGCTCGGCGACCCGGGCCATCATCTTCAGCTCCTCGTCGAGCACCATGAACAGCTCGTCGATCTCCTTGCGGTCGGACAGGAACCGCAGCAGGGCGCCGCGGTCGGGCCCGGAGGCCGGCAGCCGGTGGGTGCCGGAGATCGGGTTCATCCGCACCAGCCCGGCGTCGACGCTGACGTGGCGTTCCGGGGTGGCCCCGACCAGGATGCGCGTTCCGGTGTGGACGAGGAACGTCCAGTAGGCGCCCCGTTCGCCGGTGAGCAGGCGGCGCAGCGCGGTGAGCGCGGCGGTCAGCGGCGGGCCCGCGATCGAGGCGGTGTAGGTGCGGTGGATGACGAAGTTCGCGCCCTCCCCGCGACCGATCTCGTCGCGGAGCACCTCGCCCACGATCTCGGCGTAGCGCTCGTCACCGATGTCGAACCGCCCGCCGGTGGCGGTCACGGCACCCGCCGGCAGAGCCGCGAGGGCGGCCGGCAGCGGCACCCGCTCGTGCCCGTTGACCCGCAGGCACTCCAGCGGGGCGCCGTCGTCGACGCAGGCGAAGCCGCGTTCGACGATCTGCCGGAACGGCACGAGCGCCAGCGTGCGCGGCCCGGCCGGCCCCGGTGGCAGCGGGATGTCGGCCAGCCGGGAGGCGACCTCGACGTCCCCGGTGAGGACGTCGAGATGATCGGCGCCTTCGCGGCGGAGCAGCGCGAACGGGCCGGGGTCCCGGCCCGCGGTGAGCGCGCCGAGCAGGTGGCGGAGCAGTTCCATGGTCGTTTCCTTGGTCGCCGGGCGGTCGCCTGGACTCGGCGATCAGCCCTGCCCCGGGATGGGAAACAACGGCGGCCGCCGGGCAGGGCGGCCGCGGGAGAGATCTACGCGCGGTGGGAGTGGGCCGCCACTGTGACGGGCCACCAGAAGTTCATCCGCGCGAGCATGCGGGGCATGCTAGCCGACGGCGCGGACCCGCGCTCCGCGGTACCACCGCCGAGCGACTGGCGTCCGCGCGCCCACCGGGCCGTCAGGGCATTGGCGCCGCCGGATCCGGCAGGTCGACGAACTGTCGTGCCTGCAGGTTGAACAGCTCCTGGTAGATGCCGGGCCGCGTCATCAGCTCGGCGTGCGTGCCGTTGTCGACGACCAGGCCCTCGTCGAGGACGTAGATGCGGTCGGCGGTGCGCACGCTGGCCAGCCGGTGGGTGATCAGCAGGACCACCCTGTCCCGCCCCTGCTCGCGGATCAGGTCGAAGAGCGCCTGCTCGGCGCGGGCGTCGAGGGCCGCGGACGGCTCGTCCGCGATGAGGAACGGGGCGTCCCGGTAGACCGCCCGCGCGCAGGCGATCCGCTGCCACTGCCCGCCGGAGAGGTCGTGCCCCGAGTTGTACTGCCGGGCCAGCGAGGTGTCGTAGCCGTACGGCAGCTTCTCGATCACCTCGGCCGCGCCGGTGGCCGTCGCGGCCGGGATCACGCTGTCCGGGCCGTCCGCCGCGAGCCGGTCGATGTTCCCGACGGCGATGTTGAGCCGGGCCGACATCGGCCACTGTGTGTACTGCTGCGGGATCAGACCGACCCGTGCCCGGACGCTGTCCGGGTCGACCTGGGCCAGGTCGACCCCGTCCCAGCTGACCGTCCCCTCGTCCGGTTCGTACAGGCCCGCGAGGATCTTCGCGAGGGTGGACTTGCCGCTGCCGTTGGCGCCGACGAACGCGACGACCTGGCCGCGCCGCAGCTCGACGGTGACCCCGCGCAGCGCCGGGGTGTCGGTGTGCGGGTAGGTGTAGGCGGCGGCGTCGACCCGGACGACCGCCGGTTCGGCCGGCGCCATGTCGCCGCGTGGCGCCGGTACCCGGCGGGCCGCCTCCGCGATCCACGACCGGTACTCCCCGAAGTACAGGAAGTTCTCGAAGGCGCTGTTCAGGCTGTCGAGCGCCGAGGACAGCGCGCCTCGCCCGTTCCGGATGGCCAGGACCGCCGTGCCCGCGGCGGCGAGCGGCATGATCTCGGCGTTGAGCAGGAGGACCAGCGTCACGTACACAGCCCCCAGCGCGAGTCCGGACACGACCTCCCCGGTCAGCCGGTACAGCGCCTGGCCCCGGGCGACGCGCACCTGCTCGGCCTCGTTCTCCCGGGCCAGCGCGATGTACTCGTCCAGCAGGAAGCGGTTCAGGCCGAACGAGCGGATCTCCGCGGAGCAGTCCCGGTCGGTCATGTGGTTGCGCAGCATGAACTGACGCCGGATCTTGCGGATGCGCCCGAGCCAGGAGGCGTGCGCCAGCCGCGCCGAACGCGCCGTCGCCCAGCCGTCCGGCAGAATCGAGAGCACCAGCAGCGGCAGCAGGAGCGGGTGCAACACACCCAGGACGCTGCCGGCGGCGACCATCTGCACCCCCGAGGTGAACACGTTGACCGCGTTGTCGACGAGCTGACGCCCGCTGGCGGCACCCCGCTCGGCCGCATCAAGATCGTCGACGAACCGGGGGTCGTCGAAGGACATCACGGACGTCCGGGTGGCCAGGTCGAGTAGCCGCACGATCGAGACGCGGTCGACCCTGGGCCCGAAGCGGCTCTGCAGGAGGCTGGTGACCAGGGAGATCGCCGTCCGGACGACGCCGGCGCCGACGACGAGGACCAGCGCGGGAATCGCGTCGTGCAGCCGCTGCGGGGTCGGCCCCTCGCTAAGCACCGCCGTCAGCGCGCCGGCGACGGCGAGCAGGCCGGCGGCCTCGACCAACCCGGACAGAACTCGCAGGCCGACCATGGTGACCAGGCCGATCCGGTCGGCCTCCCAGGCCAGTGACCAGGCCAGCCGGAGCAGCCCTGGCAGCCGCCGGGTCATCGCGAGCACGCCGGTCCGTTCCATTGTCCGGTCGTGCCGGCTCCATGGGCGTGGGGTGTCGTCGTCCTCCCTTCCATAGGTCAGTACCGGGTCACGTGCCTGCTCCGGTGCGCCGGTCCCCGGATCGGGCCCCTCGGGCGCTCGGGATCGGGCCTCTCGCTGCGCCGGAACGAGACTGATGGCGTCGGGATCTCGGTCCACCGGCACAGCCTGAGCGGCGAGGCGGCGATCCGCCCCGCCTTTGGAGGGGATTTGCTGTCTGGGTGATCAGGGTCCGTTCCCGCCCCAGTGGGCGGCCGGCCTGTGCGACGGGAGTCAGCCGAGGTGTTGCCCGTACAGGTGAGCCACTGCCATCGCCATGAGCACCCTGCGCTCGGTCACCATGACCGCGCGGTACTCGTGCCAGTCCGGGTGCTCGCCGGCGGCGGCCCGGTAGTAGTCGACCAGGGCCTCGACCTCGGGGCCGTGTGGGTCCGCTCCCGGCCCGGTGAGGGTGACCGGGCCCTCCACGGTCGCCCACGACCGGCCGTCGGGGCTGGTGACCTCCAGCGCCGCCCAGGGCTTGCGGCGCAGGTTCGCCGTCTTGGCCCGGCCCTCCGTCATCGACACGTAGAGCACACCGGACTGCTCCTCGTAGAACGGCAGGACGGGCGACAGCTGCGGACGGCCGTCCGATCTGATCGTGGCCAGGACACCGAGCCGGCTCTGCGCGAGCAGCGCGTGCGGGTCGAACGGTGAGTCGGTCATGTCCTGACCAAACCGCGACCGGAGGTTCTCTGTTCCAGGCGAATCAGGCGCCGAGCGCGGTCATTCTTCTCGTGCGCTGTGACGTCCGGCTCTTCGACAACTCCGACGACGGTTTCGACCTGTGGGCCTTCGCCAGCCCGTGTCATTCTCCGCGCTGAAGGCGAGCCTTTCTGCGAGCAACGGAAAGCCCGCGACCATCGGCGGCAGAACGGACGCCGTCGGGAACTGGCACCTCGGTGCCAGCCATCGGGTGAGCCTGGGACCTCAGATCAGGTTGGCGCGAGAATGACCATCTCCCATCTCAAGACGGAAAATCGGTGGAGGTTTCACATGCCCTTTCCACGATTACCGGGCAGGCGCGTCACCGCGCTGCTCGCCGCGGCGGCCTGCACGTCCGCGGTGCTCGCGGTCTGCGGCCCGGCCGCGACCGCGGCGCCCGGGGCGGGCGCCGGAGCGGGCGCCGTCGCGTCCCCGACGATCACCGAGCCGGCGGCTGGTAGCCACGGCTTCCCGTTCCAGGCGGAGGACCCGGCGCTCCTCGCCGCCAGGGGCTACGTGGAGCGGGAGTTCCTGTTCGGCGGCACGGCCACCGCCTACAACAGGAACGGCACATTCGGCTCGGATGGCAGATGGCAGGTGACACCGGGCACGCAGGCCCCCTACCAGAGCAGGATGCTGGTCCGTTATCCGTCGGACCCGGCGAAGTTCAACGGGACCGTCCTGGTCGAGTGGTTCAACGTCAGCGGCGGCATCGACGCGCAGGTGGACTGGACAACCATACGCGACGAGATCCTGCGTTCCGGCTACGCCTACGTCGGCGTCTCCGCCCAGCAGCTCGGCGTCAACGCGACGGGAGCCTACCCCGGCCTCAAGGCCTGGGACCAGGCCCGGTACGGGACCCTCAGCCACCCCGGCGACCAGTACTCGTACGACATCTTCTCGCAGGCGGCGCAGGCGTTGCGCACTCCGAACGGACCGAATCCGCTCGGGAAACTCAAGTTCACGAAGCTGCTCGGCGTGGGTGAGTCGCAGTCCGCGATGCGCCTGACGACCTATGCCAACGCGGTGGCTCCGGTGGCCCGGGCGTACGACGGGTATCTCATCCACAGCAACATGGCGGCACCGCCCCCGCTGAACGCCGACCCGTCGGAGACGATGCCCAATCCGACCCTCATCCGTACCGATCTGAGGGTGCCGACCTTCGTCGTGCTGACCGAGACCGACATGACGCTCCATGTGACCGCCCGGCAGCCGGACTCGGCGACCGTGCACACCTGGGAGCTCGCCGGCACCTCCCATGCCGACCAGTGGCTCCTCACCACCGGGCAGCCCGTGTACGAGCGCATGTTCGGCAAGCCCGTTCCGCCTCGCGACTGCGGGGCCAATACACCGCCCATCAACGACGGCCCGGCGCACTACTCTCTGAACGCCGCCCTGTCGGCCGTGAACCGGTGGATGCGGGGCGGGCCCGCGCCGGCCACCGGCACGATCCTCAGCATGCAGGGCAACACGCCGGTCCGCGACCCGGCCACCGGGCTGGCCCGCGGTGGCATCCGGCTTCCGGACGTCGCGGTGCCCACCAGGACCCTGACCGGGCAGCGCTTCGCCGAGGGTGCCGCAGCCCTGTTCTGCGGCCTGTTCGGCGCGACCGACCCGTGGAACGGCGACGCCGACCCCTGGGACACGCACAACGCGGGCGACCCGTCCAACCCGACCGCGCCGCAGACCGCGGAGCCGGTGCTTCGCCAGCTCTACCCGACCCACGCCGACTACGTGAACAAGGTGCGGGCGTCCGCGTGGACGTCGGTGTTCCGCGGGTTCCTGACACCCGCGGACGCCAGGACCATCGTCACCGCGGCTCAGAACTCCACTGTCGGCGGCTGACCGAGCCAGCGACAATCAGAGCCCGACCTGCGGGCCGCCTGCCGGGCCACCTGCGGGCCGCCCGCGGGCCGCCTCCGGCGCCGTCGACTCCCGGCCGGACCCGGGCTCGGCGCCGGCGGTGGCCGCGGTCACCGGGCGACCGTGTCGCTCACGCTGGAGCGTTCCATCATGCCGTTCGCGGTCTCGCCGTCCCAGGTGTAGCGGGCGATGGCCTGCTGCAGGTTCAGGCGCTGGGAGCCGATGTCCGCGCCCATCACCGCGAAGGTCGACAGGAGCGACTCGCCGTGGATCGTCGTCGTCCGGCCGTCCTCGGTCTCGAGGGTGACGGAGACATCCTCGCCGGTGGGCCGCAGCTCACGCAGCCAGGGCGCGTCCACGACGCGGGCCGGGATGAGCGCACCGGCGCCCTCGAAGAGGAAGCCCTCGTTGAAGGTCGCCTTGCCGTCGGCGCGCGGCGGGTAGAGGCACAGACCGAACGCGCGCCCGCTCGGGAACAGCGCCGACTGCCAGACGTGCCCGCGGAAGGTGGCGAGCCGGCGAACGCCCGCGCGGCGGATCCGCAGGCCACCGCCGTTGAGCTCGTGGACCTCGTCGTCGACCTGCAGGCTGCCGGTCACCCGGGAGAGCTGCTCGAAGCGGGGGCCGCCCATCAGGTCGCCCTCCTCCTGGGTGGCGAGGACCCGGCCGGCCTCCTCGAGGAGCGTGCCGCCCTCCCACGGCGGCACCGCGGACCTGATGTCCAGCTCGAGGCGCACCTCGACGGTCGGCCCGCCGGTGACGCCGCGCTTCCAGCCGCCGATCTGGCCTTCGGCGGAGGTCACCACCGCGGGGCCCTCCAGGTGCATCTTCCAGTGCCGATAGGGCTCGACCAGCTCGAAGGACAGCGGCCCCGCGCCCAGGACGCGGGCCTTCCCGTCCGCGCCCAGGTCCGCGCCCAGCGGGTCGTGCACCTTCCTGGGGCCGTACATGTTGAGCACCCGGCCGCCGGCGAACGCGATGTTCACCTGGATGTCGTGGGTGTCCCACTGGTCCGCGGCGGCCTCGATGCCGATTCGGGGTAATCCGAACTCGACGCCGTCGTCCCACACCCACGCGTTGACCGACTCGCGCATGTCCGGGTTGTCGGGCTGGGCGGGGAACACGTACTCGCGGTCGTCGCTCAGACCGCCGGTCAGGTCGATCGCCATGGTGTCTCCTCCACATCTCGGTCGGCCGGGCGCCCACGCGCCCGCGCCGCGGAACAGGTAGTCAGGTAGTAAAGCCCGGGGTCTCCCGGGCATCCACAGGCTTGCCGTTCTCGGTCGTGCCGGGGATCGGGCCCTCGGCCTGCCGCGACTCGTGGACGCCCAGCTCCTCGAGCAGCAGGCGGCGGGCCTGTACGAAGCCCGGGTCGCCCACGGCGCGCGGGCGGGGCAGGCCGATCGGCCGGTCGAGCGAGATCCGGCCGTCGGTCAGCACGACGGCGCGGTCGGCGAGGACGACGGCCTCGTCGACGTCGTGGGTCACCAGGAGCACGGCCGGCCGGTGCCGGGCGCAGAGCTCGCCGATGAGCTCGCGCATCCTGATCCGGGTGAGCGCGTCGAGCGCGGCGAACGGCTCGTCGAGCAGGAGCAGCCGCGGCTCGCGCACCAGCGCCCGGGCCAGGGCGACCCGCTGGGCCTGGCCGCCAGAGAGCGTGGACGGCCAGGCGTCCGCCCATTCGGCCAGCCCGACCTCGGCGAGGGCGGCGCGGGCCGCCTCGCGCGCGCCGCGGCCACCCCGCTGCCCGACGACGACGTTGCGCCAGACCTTCTGCGACGGCACCAGCCGGGGCTCCTGGAAGACGACGGTGCGGGTGGGCGGCACCCAGACCGCGCCGTCGTCGGCGGCCTCGAGGCCGGCGAGGATGCGCAGCAGTGTGGTCTTGCCGCTGCCACTGGCACCGAGCAGCGCCACGAACTCGCCGGCGTGGATGGCGAGATCCACCCCGTCGAGCACCGGGCGTTCGAAGGTCTTGCGGGCCGCCCGGACCTGTACGGCCAGCTCACCGCCGGCCTGCGCGCCGGTGCCCGGGCGTGGCGGCGCCGCCGGGCCCGCGCTCGTCGAGCGGCTCATCGGACGGCCAGGCCGCGGTGCCACGGCATCAGCAGGCGTTCGAGCACCCGGACCACCAGGTCCGACAGGAGCCCGAGCACGGCGTAGATGGCCAGCACCACCACCAGGACGTCGACCTGCTGCATCGACTGCGCCTGGTACATGAGGTAGCCGAGGCCGGCGCTGGAGTTGATCTGCTCGGCGGCGATGAGCGCGAGGACGGAGATCCCGAGGCAGTACCGCAGCCCGGTGAGGATCGACGGCAGCGCCAGCGGAATGATCACTGTGAGCACGAGCCGGGCCCCGCGCAGGCCGAACACCTCCATGGCCTCGATGACCCGGCGGTCCACGTTGCGGACGCCGTTGTAGGTGTTCAGGTACATCGGGAACAGCGTGGCGAGCGAGATCAGCAGCACCTTCGGCAGGTCGCCGATGCCGAGCCAGACGATGAACAGCGGCACGACCGCGAGGAAGGGAATGGTCCGCAGCATCTGCAGCACCGCGTCGAGCAGCTCCTCGCCGATCCGCCACAGGCCGGCGACGACACCGAACAGCAAACCGGCCGCCGCCCCGAACAGCGCCCCCCGCAGGGCCAGGCCGAGCGACACCGACACCTGGTGGAACAGCTCGTCCTCGCGCACCAGGTCACCGAAGGTCTCGACCATCCGTGGGGGTGAGACGAGAACGTCGGACGAGATCCAGCCCGCCTCGGTGCCCCACCACCACAGGCCGAACAGGATGAGGGGCAGCAGAGCGCGCAGCGCCAGTGACGCCCCGCGCCCGTGCGTGTGCCGCCGTGACGCCCGCGGGCGGACGAGGCCGGGCGCCGGCGGCAGGTCCGCCCCGGCGCCCGGAGCGGCGGCCGCCCCGGCCAGCCCGGGCCCCCCGCCGGCCAGGTCGGGCGCCCCGGCGCGGGACGCGCCCGAGGGCAGCAGGTCGGTCATGACGGACCAGGCCGGCCCTGGGCCACCGCGTTGATGATCGGGTTGTAACGGTCGTCGAAGACCGTCGACGTGTCGATCTTCGCCTTCAGCACGCCCTGGTCGGCGAAGAAGTCCGCCTCGCGCTGGTGGGCGTCGGTGACCGTCCTGTCGATCGGCACGTAGCGCAGGGGCGCGAGGTCGATGAGGGCGCGGGCGACGGTGTCGTCCACCTTGTAGGTGGGCTTCACGATCGCGATGGCGGCGTCCGGGTGGGCGTTGTACCAGTCCTGCGCCTGCGCGAGCCGGCCGAGGAAGTCGCCGATGGCGTCGCTGAGCCCGGCGTCGGAGAGAGCGCCGTTCCGTGCGACCAGGTAGTTGACTCCGGGCAGCACACCCGTGCCGGTCATGAGGACCCGGTCGGCGCCCTTCGCCAGCATCATTGCCAGGGGCGGTCCCCCGCTGGCGATGACGTCGATGTCGCCGCGGTCGTAGGCGGCCTGCGCGCCCTGCTGGAGGTTCACCAGTTTCACGTCGTCGGTCGTGAGGCCGCCCTTCTCCAGCGCCTTCGCGACCAGGTACTGCGACACCGTGCCCTGGCTGTTGAGGATCGTCGCGCCGCGCAGGTCCGCGACGGACCGGATCGGCGAGTCCTTCTTCACGACCAGCGCGAAGTTCGACTTCGCCGGGTCGACGATCCGGGCGGCCCCGACGACCGTCACCGGGCTGTGCGCGGCCTGCGCGAACACCACCGGGGTCTCGCCCATCACCCCGAGGTCGACGTCCCCGCCGGTCTGCGCCGCGATCACCGTGGGGCCACCGCCCTGGAACTGGCTCCACTCGATCTTGTAGGGCGTGTCCTCCAGCTCGCCGGAGGCTTCCAGCACGGAGCGGACCCCGTTGACCTGGTCACCGAAACGCAGCGTGACGCCGGAGAGGTCGTTCGCCGCCGCCGCGGCCGTACCCGGCGCCGGCGCCGGCGCCGGGTCGCTCCCGCCGCAGGCCGCCGCGAGCAGCCCGGCCAGGGCGAGGGGAACAACCACCAGCAGCCGTCGGGACCGGCGTCCGGTCGGACGGCCGATCATGAGGACTCGTAGCGGAACGGACGGCGCGGGCGTAGCGTCACGGCCTGCGGGCAGTCGGCCCTCATCCCCCACGTGACCTCCTCGGCACCGGCTACACGAGCGCGCACCATTTCCCCCATCTCCGGTCGGGAAGCTTTGACGGCAGCATGATGTCACGAATACGGGCGGGTCCGCAATGGCGGAAGGCCTGGCCAGACGGCTCCGGGAACGCGAAAAGGCTTGCGGCCAACGAGGGTGTCGTTGGCCGCAAGCCTTTTCAGGACCCGCCAGGTCAGGTCGAGACGGACTCCTTCGTCGCCGGCTCCGCAGCCGGCGCCGCCGTCTCGGAGGCCGCTGCCTCGGGCGTCTCCGCCGGCGCCTCGGCGGCGGCGGGCTGCTCCACGGCGGGCTCGGCCGCCGAGGTGGCGACCGCACCGTTCGCGGCCGCCGGGGCCGCCGGGGCCGCCGGGGCCGCCGCGGCCGCCGGGCCGGTGACGGCCTCGACCCCGGCCAGCCGGTCGCCGAGCTGGGCGAGGTCGTAGGACTGGCGGGCCATCCAGAACCGGAGGAAGCCGGTCAGGGAGTAACGCAGGAACAGCGCCGCCCCCACCACGCTCGCGACCACGCCGCCCAGGCCGAGTGCGAGGGCGTCGCGCTGGACGAGCGGGTCCCGGGTGCCGTGCGACATCGCGTACGCCGTCACGCCGAGAGCGGCGCCGACCACCAGTAACGCCACCCCGAGCCGTACCCACAGCTGAGGCCGGCCGGCCGCCGGATCGGGGATCTTCAACTCCCCGAGCTCGCGGACGAAGCGGTCCGCGCGCGCGTCAGTGGACGTCATGTGGAACTCCCCAGATAGAGGGCGGATAGTTCGGCGCGCAACTCGCTGTCAGGGGCGCCCTGGCGTTCGACCCGTCCACGCACCAGTACCGCCGCGTGGTCGGCGATACCGAGAACCGCGGCGGCGAACTGCTCCACCACCAGGACGGCGACGCCCTGCTGGGCGATCTCGGCCACCTGCTCGTAGAGACGGGCGACCACCAGCGGGGCCAGCCCCATGGACAGCTCGTCGAGGAGCAGGACGGCGGGGTCGGTGGCCAGCCCGCGGGCGAGGGCGAGCATCTGCTGCTCCCCGCCCGACATGCTTCCCGCGGCCTGGTTGGCACGCTTCGCGAGGATGGGGAACCGCGCGAACGCGATCTCCTCGATCTGCTCCCGGGAACGACCGGTGAAGGTCATCATCAGGAGGTTGTCCCGGACGGACAGGTTGGGGAAAACCCCACGCCCCTCCGGGATGAGGCAGACCCCCGCGCGCGCCAGGTCGCGGGGGTTCGCTCCGGTCATGTCGCGCCCGCCCAGCAGCAGCCGGCCCGACTCGGCCCGGTGCGTGCCGGCCGCGACTTTCAGCGTGGTCGTCTTGCCCGCGCCGTTCGGCCCGAGCAGGGCGACCACCTGACCCGCCGCGACGCTCAGGCTCACGCCGTGCAGGACGGTGATCTTCCCGTAGGCGGCGCGGACGTCCCGCAGTTCCAGGAGAGGTGTCATGCCGCGTCTCCCAGGTAGGCGGCCAGGACGAGCTCGTCGCGCCGGATCTCCTCCGGAGAGCCGGCGGCGATGACCTTGCCCAGGTCGAGCACGTACAGGTCGTCGCACACGCTCATGACCAGATCCATGTCGTGTTCGACGATGACCACGGTGGTCCCGTCGGCGGCGAGCGAGCGCAGCAGGTCGGCGAAGCGCTCGGTCTCCTCGGCGTCCTGCCCGGCGGCGGGCTCGTCGAGCAGGAGGAGCTTCGGCCGGACCGTCAGCGCCCGGGCCACCTCCACCAGCCGGGCGACGCCCGTCGGCAGCGTGTCGGCGGAGGTGTCCGCGATGCCGGTCAGGCCGAGCCTGTCCAGTACCTCGGGGACCAGGGTCGCCGCCTTGCGGCGCTCCGGGCCCAGCTCCGCGGCGACGAGGAGGTTGTCGCGCACGCTCAGCCGGCCGAACAGCTCCAGCCGCTGGAACGTCCGGGCCAGCCCGTGCTTGCTGCGCCGTGACGGGCCCAGCCGGGTGACGTCGTGGCCGTCGATGAACACCTGCCCGGACGACGGCCGGCGCAGCCCGGAGATCACGTCGAACAGCGTGCTCTTGCCGGCCCCGTTGGGCCCGATCAGCCCGGTGACCCGCCCCTTCTCGGCCGCGATGGCGACGCCGTCGAGGGCGCGAACGCCCCCGAAGGCGACCGTCACGTTCTTAACCTCCAGCAATGCCACGGGCCAGCACCTCCTCGTCCTCGCGACGCCAGGCCCGGCGCACGCCCCACCATTCGACGGGGACGTCCGACTCGACGGGCTTCGCCTCCCGGACCTGCGCGTAGGTCTGGGCCGCGACGATCAGGACCAGCGCCAGGCTGAAGGTCAGCCAGCCGTCGAGCACGTCGCCGAGCTGGAGAACCCAGAGCACGACGAGCACGCCGATGAGCCCGGCCAGGACGGGCTTGTTCCGGCCGAGCGGCTCGGCGCCGGCGCGCATCTCGGGGACGGCACCGTCGGGGTTCCGCGCGAGCCCGAGCCCGGCGAGGCCGGGCAGCACCGAGGTGATGTTCTGCGCGAACGTCCCCGCTGCGGAGATCACGGGGAAAGATCCGCCCAGTGCGGCCCCCGAGAACAGGCCGTTGCCCACCGAGGTGAGGCCGCCGATCACGGCGATCAGGAACAGCGGCAGGCCGGCGACGAGACCGAACTGCTCGGCGGTGACCGACCGCTGCTGCATGCCGTACAGCGCCCCACCGAGGCCCGCGATGCCCGCGGACATCGCGAAGACCGCCACCTTGGACCGCAGCAGGTTGCCACCGAGGGTGGCGTAGGCCGCCTCGCTGTCCCGCAGCGCGATGAGCTGACGGCCGAACCTGCCACGACGCAGCCACGCCACCGCCAGGGTGGTGAGCGCGAGCCAGACCGCGGAGAACACCATCAGCTCGGAGCCACTGTCCAGATGCCACCCGAACAGCGACGGCCCGGACACGTCGACCGTTCCCCCGTCGTACAGCGAGATCTTCGCCCCGAACAGGTCGAACGCGGGAAGGGTGAAGATCCACCGGTCGAGGATGACCGCGAAGGCCGCCGTACCCAGCGCCAGGTACACGCCGGAGAGCCGCAGTGCCGGCAGCGCGACCAGCGCACCGGCCGCCCCCGAGATCACCACGGTGGCCGCGAGCGCCCAGATCCCGCCGTCGGCACCCATGTGCGCCCAGACCGCGGCGCCGATGCCGGCCATGCTGAGCTGGCACAGCGAGATCTGCCCGGCGTAACCCGCGAGCGGGACGTAGGACAGCGCGATCACACCGAACGAGAAGATCGTCCCGTAGGTGATCAGGTCGCCCTCGCCCAGGACCGAGGCCAGCACGACCCCGAACACCACGATCACCCCGGCGAACACGAGAGTCCCCCGGATCGACGGGACGGCGACCGGGCGGGCCTTCGTGTCCCGCCCGCGCAGCCGGCGGTGCGGGAAGACCAGCAGCGCCAGGAACAGCAGCAACGCGGGCGCCGCGAGCCGCAGCCCCGGCAGGTAGTCGTTGCTCGGGAGGTACCCGGTCAGGTAGCTCTCCAGGCACCCGACGACGACCGCGCCGAGGAAGGTCAGCGGCAGGCTGCGCAGCCGCCCGAAGATGGCCGCCGTGTAGGCGCTGACGATCAGCAGCGAGAGCTGGCCGGCGTCCAGGGAGACCGACGGCGCGATGAGGATGCCGCCGATCGCCGCCAGCTGGGTGCCGAGGATCCAGGCGACCTGGTTCGAGCGGACCGGGTTGGCGCCGGTGAGGCCCACCAGCGCCCGGTCGTCGACACTCGCCCGCATCTCCGCGCCGATGCGCGTCCCGTAGAGCAGGACGCGCAGGCCGACCGCGACCGCCACCGCGACGATCATCGTCAGGGCCTGGTGCCAGGTGATCGTGGCGGGCCCGATGTCGATCGCGCCCTGGTCAGCGAAGAAGGTCGGCAGCGACCGCGCCTCGTTCGGGTCCCAGATCCACCGGGCGACCGCGATGAGACCGCTCAGCATCGCGACCGTCATCACCAGGCGTTCGGCCTCGCCCAGGCCCTGGACCGGCCGGAGCACCACCCGTTCGACCAGGAGGCCGAAACCGGGCGCGAGCACGGCCAGCACCAGGACCAGCGCGATCGGTACCGGCAGCCCCCAGCCCTCGGTGAGCTGCCAGTACACGAACGCGGCCATCATGCCCGCGGCACCGTGCGCGAAGTTGAACACGCCGGTGGTGGTGTAGGTGAGCACCAGACCGCTGCCGATGATGGCGTAGATCGCGGCGGTGCTCAGCCCCACAATCCCGAAAGTGAACAGCTGTTCCATTTACTTGAGGTCGCTCAGGCTCTTGCCGACGCTGGCGAGGGTGAGCGGCGTGCCGTACGAGCCCGTGTACTTGACGGAAGGGGCATCGCAGCGGAACGCACCGGTGTCAGGCTCGAAGTCCGCGGGCTTCCAGCCGTCCGCGCTCGCCTGCACGACGTTGAAGCACTTCAGCGGCGCGTCGGCCTTGGTGATGTCGACCGAGGCCTGCAGGCCACCGGCAGTCCATTCGGTCTGCTCGCGCGCCGTGTCGTAGAGGCACTTGCGGGTGAGGTCGTCCCCGCACTCCTTGGCCGACTCCGCGAACAGCAGCCAGGACGAGAAGGCGCGCAGTGCCGGGAAGGTGACCTCCGCGTCGGGCGCGTACTCCTTGTAGAGGTCCAGGACCTTCTGGACGGCGGGGACCTCGTCCGCCACCTCGAGAGGCGCGACCCCGCTGAGGTCGGCCAGGTTGTTCTGGGTGCTGATGGCGTCGCCGGCGAGCTCCACGAACGCGGATCCGTAGGCGTTGCTGTTGGCGTCGATCCAGTCGAGCTTGTAGTCGATCGACGACAGCACCTGCTCGAGCTTCGCGAGGCTGCGGAAGTCGCCCTGGAAGACCAGGCCCTTCACGCCCTTGCTCTTGAGCGCCTGGGCGTAGGGCGTCCAGTCCGAGACGCCGGCCGCCGGGTAGAGGTCGTTGTAGGCGACCGTCCCGCCGGCCTTCTGCACGGCCTCCACCGTCTGGTCCCCGATGACCTTGGTCACCGGGGAGTCACCGGCGATGATGCCGACCGCACCGGCGGAGGCCGGGTAGGCCTCCTTCAGCAGCCAGTTGAAGTAACCGGCGTAGCGGATGTAGGAGTGCCCGGCGCCGATCGCGTCGATCTGCAGGTCCGAGCCGATGTTCTCCGGCTGGCTCGTCTGCGCGGGGATGTCGGGGAGCAGGCACTTGAGGCGCTCTTCCACGCCGCCGGCGTCGAGCGCGCTGCCACCGCCGACGATCGCGAAGTCCTCGCGGCAGGACTCGATCATCCGCTGGCGGGTCTCGAAGATCTTCGAGTCCCGCAGGTTGTAGGCGATCTTGCGTCCGTTGATGCCGCCGGCCTCGTTGCACCAGGAGGTGAACACCTTGGCGGCGTCGTCGAACTCAGAGTTCTTGGTGAAGCCGACGTCACTGAAGACACCGACGCTGATCTCGCTCGCGGTCACGCCCTGAGCGGGCGCACCCTTCGGGTCGCCGGTGCCACAGACGTCCTTCAGGTCGCCGAAGTCACCCGCTGCGGCGGCCGTGGACCCCTGGGTGGCGGGAGTGTCCTCACTCCCTAATTCGCCGCCCGAGTCGCGGCCACATCCTGCGACGAAGACGGTCACCGCTGCGAGGGCAGCGACGGCCGCGACAGTTCTACGGGGTCTCACGGATCTCCTCCTCTTGCTATCCCGACCGGCCGCATCGCCTGGATGCGACCTGGTCGCCCGGGTCCTACCTGGGCGGCCGGACAACGCGGATCAACCGAGTCCGGTCGGGCTGGGCATGCTGGAGCAACCGAATCGCTGCCGGAAACCGGCGAGCGCGCACCGCGGAAACCACGACGACACCGGCCCACCGCTGGACGGCACGACGTACCCGCGGTTCGCGGACGAGCGTATCGCCCCACCGAGAACAGCGTTGCCGCTGTCGGCCGGCGATCAGGCCGCGGGACCGGCGGAGCCAGGGGGACGAGGCCACTGGTTCCGCTCCCCGCCGGCCCTTGGTCGGGCGTGACATTCGCGTTTCCGATTCTTCTCGCGCGCCGTGGCGGTGCCCCGAATCTCATCACCCGAACGGCTTTGACGCAGCGCTGCCAGCCCTGCCCCGGCCGATCATGATGAGGTAAGTGTCACTGCCAGTTTCCGGAAGGCTCCTTCTCGGTGAGAGGAAACTATCGGCTCCGACCGCGAGAATCAAACCCGCCCCCATGGGTCCCGACCGGGGGCCGAGGCCGCCCGCGGGCCCGCCCCACCGGCCAGCCCGCGCGCGGGCACGCCGCCTGCGCCGGCCGTCCCCCCGCCTCCCTGGGCGACACCTGGGATACGACTGTCACGCTAGCCGACCGGCTAGACATCGATGTCGCCCCGGGGGTCGGCCGACGCCCGGCGGCCGGGGGCCGCACCGGTGGCCCGACGGATCCAGATCTTGACTTCCAGTCAGCAGGAACTTCGCTCTCGCGCTGGGCCGGGCAGAGCCGCCCTGACCTGGGAAGGCCTACCGGCCAAGCAGCGATGGGACGTCCGCGGCACGCGGGCCGCGGCCCGCCAGGCCGTAACGGCCACCCGCCCCGGGGCGCGGCGGCGACAGCCGCCGAACGGTGTCAGGAGCCGACCGCGGGCCGTCGCGCGACCGCCACGACGTCCGCTAGGTGGCGAACCTCACAAATCATTCGAACCATGTCGATCTCGCCACGGGCCGGGCGACCAGCCTCTCCACTCACCGCGCGCCGGGCGACCGGCTTCGCCTCGCACCACGAGCTGGGCGACCGGCCTTCCCGCTCACCACACCCCGGGTGCGCGGCCGCGGGCCTGGCAGGTGTTACAGCGGGGGCAACGGCCCGTCAAGACTCGGTGGGGACCGGAGTGTCGTGCTGAAACGGGCAGCGGAGCCCCGTTAGGAGGCAGTCGACCAAGACAAGTCCCATGCTCCAGGAGCTCCGCTGTCCATCGAATCTGTCACGCGTGTTGTCCGTGTCGCCGGGGGCCGGTTCGCGCCGGGCCACCTCGGTGAGCTCACCCGCCAGGTCCCCTTCGAGTTGGTCGACGCCGCGCTGGCCGAGACCGGGAAGATCCAGAAAAGGGTCCGGGGCCTGCCGGCCCGGTCGGGGTCTACCTGCTGCTTGCCGGTGTGCTCCATGCCGACACCGGCTGGCCGGGGGTGTGGCGTGAGCTGGTCGGCGGGATCAGGAAGGGGATGCCGGTAGCGTCCCCGTCGGCGTCGTCGATGGCCGCCTCGCGCCGCCGGCTGGGCGTCGCGCCACTGCGCGGCCTGTTCGAGGCGGTGCGTGGGGCGGTCGCGGCGGGCTGGACGGGGTCGGTGTGGTGGCACGGCCGGCTGGTCTGCGCGCTCGACGGGACACAGGTCGTCGTGCCGGACACCGACGAGAACAAGACCGTCCACCGCAAGGGCGGCGGCAACCACGGCGGGACCGGCTACCCGCTGGTCCGCCTCGTCGTGCTGATCGCCTGCGGCACCCGCGGGGTGATCGACGCGGTGTTCGCACCGACGTCCGACGGCGAGCCGACCTGCGCGACCCGCCTCCTCAGCAGCCTGCGTGCCGGGATGATCGTGCTCGCCGACCGCAACGTCGGCGGCCAGCCGCTGCTGGAGAAGATCGCCGCGACCGAGGCGGACCCGCTGGTCCGGGTCACCAACAACCGGCTCTTCCCGGTCGGGGAGACCTACCGGGACGGCTCCTGGCGCTCGCGGGCCGGCCGGCTCGACGTCCGGGTGATCCGCTGCGAGATCACGATCACCACCGACGCCGGTAGGAAGACCGGCTACTACCTGCTGGTCTCCACCCTGCTCGACCCGGCGATCCCCGCCACCGACCTGGTCCGGCTCTATCACAACTGGTGGCTGATCGAAATCGACCACTCACAGTGCATCTGAAAATGGCCGCTCTGCGGCGGGCAGGCCGGCGCTCGGGCTGGACCCGGCGTTGACGGAGGACCCGCCGGCTACGCCGCTGTCGTGTACATCCAAGGGCAGATTGGTATCCCGTATTTATGGGGCGGAGACGGACCGGCCGAGGGTGGCTTCGACTGCTCCGGCCTCACCCGCGCCGCCTACCTGGCCGCAGGCATCGACCTACCCCGCACGACCCAAACCCAGTACGAGGCAGGACCCGTTGTCCCACCCGGAGAACCGCTGGCGACTGGCGACCTCGTCCTACTGCGGGACCCGCGACAACATCCACCACGTCGCGATCTACATCGGGAAACAGGCAGATGATCACTGCTGCGACGTACGCCCAGTCGAGCTCGCTGGCCCGACGGCTCGTCGAGGCCCGCCAGGTGGCCGAGGGAGAAGGAACGGTACTCGTTCGGGTAGCCGGGCTCGTCCATCGACGCAGCGCCGGATGCCCCCCGGCAGGACCGAGGAGAGGCCGACGACCGCCAGGTGGCGCGCCCCTGCCTTCGCCAGACCGGTGGCCAGCGCGCGAGACGACGCGGTGAAGAAGTCGTGTGCTGGCACGGACAGGTCCGCCGCAGCGCTGACGGCCGCGTCCCGTCCGGCCGCCGCACGCTCGGCGCTCACCGCATCCGTGACGTCACCGGCCACCACCCGGATGTCGAACGGCAGGTCGCGGTGGCGTGCGGGGTCGCGCACCACGGCCCCTCGGGGTGGGAATTTCATGATCGTCCACACTTCGCGAAGGGCTTGGCTGCCGATCTGGCGACGGCTGCTGAATCGTCGTTGAGCACTGGCCGGGCAACGTCGGCCGACCGACCGAGCCACCGCCCCTGGTGCCACGCGGACCGACGACCTCTCGATCTGGTTCATACGAGGGCATTGTGCTTGGCATCACACCTCGCTAAAATGCCAGACAACCGGTCATATGGATAACCATACGAGTGGGGGTGCTGCCACGCGGTCGTGGGCCACATGAGGTGGTCGGATCGCTGGGATTCTGAGACCTTCCTGATGCTGGGACCGGCAACGTTTACCCTGCCCGCCGCGCCCCGGCGGCGCCTAGCGGCGTTGTGTCGACCGGGGACCGGCGCGGCGGGCACCAGGCGGCCGGCGCGAGCTGTGGGTCCGTCGCCAGGGGGCAGGTCGTCTCCACCCGTAGACCTTGACTGCCATGGTGCCCAAGCTAGGAACTTCGATAGTTCGATACCACCAATCAATCGGCAAAGTGAAGGCGAAGGTGACCGCGGTGAACATGAACGACCTGATTCTGGTGAGTACCGATGATCACATCATCGAGCCGCCCAACATGTTCGACGGTCGACTGCCAGCCAAGTACGCGGACCGCGCTCCTCGGGTGGTCGGCGACAGCAAGATTGGCTTCAACTGGGTCTTCGACGGCGCTAAAGCGAGCCAGCTGGCGCTGGCCGCCACCGCGGGCCGCGGCGTGGGCGGCAAGGCCCAGCAGTACCACGAGGAGCCTAAGTCGTTCGCTGAGATCCGCCCGGGGACGTACGACGTCCACGAGCGGGTCAAGGACATGGACGCCAACGGTGTCCTCGGATCGCTCAACTTCCCGTCGTTCCCCCGCTTCTCCGGCGCGCTGTTCGCCCAGGTCGGGCAGAAGGACAGCGATTTAGCCCTGGCCGTGGTGCGGGCGTACAACGACTGGCACATCGACGAGTGGTGCGGCTCCTACCCCGAGCGCTTCATCCCCTGTGCCCTCGGCCCAATCTGGGACGTCCACCTCATGGCGGCCGAGATGCGCCGGGTGGCCGCCAAGGGCGTGCATGCCGTCGCGTTCTCCATGAACCCGTTCGGGCTCGGGTTCCCCTCGCTGCATGACTCGTACTGGGACCCATTCTGGGAGACCTGCGAAGAGAACCAGATCGTCGTCTGCATGCATATCGGATCCGGCGCCGCCATGATTCAGACCTCGCCGGACGCACCGATGCTGACCCGGGTGACGTGTTCGGGCATCAACATCTACCCGACGGCCGCCGACCTGATCTGGTCGCCGATGATGAACAAGTTCCCGAACCTGACCTTCGCTCTGTCCGAGGGCGGCATCGGGTGGGTCCCGTACTTCCTCGAGCGCGCCGACTTCACCTACAAGCACCACGTGGCCGACATCGAGGAGCACCCGTTCTATGGCGAGACCCCGAGCCAGCGGTTCAACCGCCGGATCGTGACATGCTTCATCGACGACGCTCACGGCGTGGAGAATCTCCACCTGATGAATGTCGAGAACGTCACGTGGGAGTGCGACTACCCGCACCCGGACAGCACCTGGCCGTACACGCCGGAAGAGGCGTGGCCGTACCTCCAGCGGGTCAACAACGACGAGATCGTCAACAAGATCACGCACCTGAACGCCATGCGGATATTCAACTTCGACCCATTCAAGCACATCCCGAAGGAGCATGCGACTGTCGCAGCCCTTCGCGCCCGCAGCGCCGGTCACGACGTCTCCTACGTGCCCGGCAAACAATACGGGCTCGGCAAGATCACTCAGTCGATGATGGGTTCGATGCGGACGAGCTGAGGGCTCGCCCACAATTGCTCCGATCGTACATGGTTACACCTATCGCCGCGAGAATGGGACGGGTTGTGGAACCTAACGAGACAGGATCGCTGCCGCTCAGTGGCGTGAAGGTACTTGAAGTCGCTTCCCATGTATTTGTCCCGGCGGCGGGCGCGGTGTTGTCGGAATGGGGGGCCGATGTCATCAAGATCGAGCATCCGAAGACTGGCGATCCCTACCGTGGTCTAGTGACAGCTGGTCTGCACAAGCTCCATGGGGGCATCGACCCTTACTTCCATTCCGCGAACCGCGGCAAACGCTCGGTTGCCCTGGACGTCAAACATCCGGAGGGTCGGGCACTGCTCTCGCGGCTCGTGGCGGCCTCCGATGTGTTCGTCACCAATCTGCGAGCGGGAGCCCTCACTCGCCTGAAGATTGAGGTCGAGGACATACGACGCGACAATCCTTCGATCATCTACGTCCGTGGCACGGCCTTCGGCGCCAAGGGGCCGGATGCCGGCCGGGGTGGGTACGACTCCGGCGCGTACTGGGCGCGCACCGGCATGCAGTACACCTTCACGCCGCCGGAGGCCGAATGGCCGACGATGGGCAAGCCGGCCTTCGGCGACGTGGTGGGTGGTCTCACCATCGCGGGGGCGATCAGCACGGCGCTGTACCGGCGGGCCACTTCGGGTCAGCCATCGGTCATCGACGTATCGTTGCTCGCGTCCGGGATGTGGCAGCTCCAGGTCAACGTGATGAACGCGCGCATCTCCGGCCTAGCCCATCACGGCGCGCCGGATCGGTACCAGTTCCCGAACCCGCTGATGCTCTCGTACCGGACCAAGGACAATCGATTCGTCGCGCTGCAGATGCTTTCGCCCGATCGCTACTGGCCTGACCTGTGTCGGGCGATCGGCCAGCCGGAGATAGCCGCGGATCCACGGTTCATCGACCTGGAGGCCCGTCGGGAGAACCGCCTCGAGTGCATCGAATGGCTCGACGGCGTCTTCGGCGATCGGAATTTCGACGAATGGTGCCAGATCCTCGCCGATTTCGACGGTGAGTGGGTGCCCGTGGTCAGCCCTCACGAAGCGGCCGATGACACGCAGGTGATCGCCAACGGCTATCTGCAGACGGTCGACTTCGACGGCGTCGAAATCCCCTTGGTCACCAGCCCGGTACAGTTCGACGGGCAGCCGGGAAAGCCGACTCGGGGCCCGGAACACGGCGAACACACCGAGTCCACCCTCCTCGAGTTGGGTCTGTCCTGGGAAGAGATCGGGCAGCTCAAGAGCAGCGGCGCCATTCTCTGAAGCAGACAGTCAGTGGTCGGGCGCATCCTGCCCGACGTCGAGGTCGCGATCTTCGCCCCCCCGGGTAACCGGCTCCCGGCCGAGAGCCGCGCAATGGCACAGAACTCCTCGTGCGCGCCAGTCAGCACGCGGTCCGGCCGTCGTTGCGCCGTCATGACTGTCCAGCGCCCGGTACGCCTGCCCGGTACGCCTGGTCGTCGTCCATACCCGAAAGCCCGGGTATGACGACGTCCTCGCAGGCCCACTCGGCTGCGGACAGCTTCGACATCGGCTCGATCGCCCGGTTCGCCACGAGCGCGAACAGCACCCGTTCCACCGCCGCCGTGAACCCGCGGTCCGCCACCGCCTTCTCGATCGCGGCAGCGACCCCGAGCTCGCGCCACAGCTCGTCCAACAACCACGTCACGCCGACCGGGCGGGCGTCGACCACCTTCATCCTCCGCCCCGGGTTCCGCAGTTCGTGGGCACATGGCGAAGATCGCTGAGATGAAACCGCAGGTCATGGGCCTGCCGATCTCGAATTTCAGTCGCGTGGAGCCGAAAGTGTGGTATCATCACTTGACTGATTTTGTTTGCTATGCCTGGTCTGATGTGTTCGGTGTGGGCATGTACTTGCGGTTCACGCAGCGGCGGAACGCCGACGGGGCGGTGGTGCGGTACGCGGCGTTGGTGCAACAACCGGCAGGTGGATGCACGGTGAAGCCGCAGGTGCTGATGAACCTCGGTCGCACCGACCGGGTCGACGTCGACGGGCTGCTGCGGCTGGCCGCGTCGATCCGAGAACACTTCGGCGACGGCCGGGACGAGCCGGGCGGGCCTGGTCACGGGGAGGCGGGCCGCCCGCGCCGGGTGCCTGGCTGCCGACTCAGTGCATGAGCCGTTTGATCTGCTGGCGTGACCGCTTGCCCGTCGAAGCCGGCCTCGCGGACCAGAGCGGCGTCTGCGCACCTCGTACAGGCTGTGGCCGATCTGCTCCTCGCCGCGACGTTCAGCGAATGACCTGGATCCTGCTCAAGGGCTTGCTGCACCAGCCGCATCGCCCACTTACGCCGCTCCGTCGGCTACTTCCATCGGGGGCGTCGGTGTGGTCGGAAGGGAAGTGCGAGTTGACTAACAACTCGAGTGGACCGCATCACTGGGATCACGCGATGTCCAACACCGCACAGACCGCCGGGTGGGGTTGAGTACATGCCTCATAGTCCACTCTCAGCACCGCTGTATCAGCGGATATACGGGGTTCTCTACCGACGTATCCAGCGCGGTGTGTACGCGCCGGGAGCCGCTCTCGAGAGCGAAGACGAGCTCGTTGCTGAGTTCGCGGTGAGCAAAGCGACAATTCGGCAGGCCGTTGGGATACTCGTCGAGCGAGGACTCGTGGAGCGACGTCAGGGGCGTGGCACATTCGTACGTGAAGACGCCGCGGTCCACAGGCCGCACGCCTTTGTCGGCTCGTTTACCGAGCTCATTATAGGCACGGACGACATGTCGTTTCGCGAATTCAGCGTTGAACACGATGTGCCGTTCCCTGTGAACGTTCGTGAGGCGCTCGGGATGCAATCATCTTCGGGTACGGCTCTGGTCTATCGTCGCGACTTGCGCGGGGAGCCGTTCGCCTACACGGTCGTCTACCTGTCTCCGGCAGTTGTCGAGCTCCTCGAGCCCGAAGAGATCGTTCCCTTTGAACGTGCCCATTTCGAGATGAAGCGCGGTATGCCGATCACGGGAGCAACGCAGTCGATGTCGGCTGAGATCGCCGACTCGCTGGTCGCGACCAACCTATCGATCGAAATCGGCCAGCCCGTTCTGTTCTCCGAGCGCGTCGTGCGGAGCGAGCTGAGGCCGGTGGAGTTCATTCATACGTGGTATCGGGGCGATATGTTCAAGTGGCAGGCGGATCTGAGCTTCGCCTGGAGCGGCACAAATCTGACTGTTACGGTATCCGTGGACGAGCCGTCCATTCCGGCGAAATGAAGCTGCCCCGAGACTTCGGTGAGCGGCGGTCGACGTCGTGGGGGGCGGGTCGACGGTCATTGATCGCAGGCCAGGGTAGAGCGGCTATCTTTTCGTTGAAAACGGCCTTCGAAGGCTGTTCAGAGAGTAGACAACGGGAGTGCCGAATCGAGTTCAGGTTGGTCAGCTCAAAGTCGCCAGGGTCTTGTGTGAGTTTGCCGTCGAGGAAGCAATACCTGGCTCTGGCGTCGATCCAGCAGCCTTCTGGTCGCGGGCCGAGGCACTGATCCACGATTTCGCACTGCGGAACCAAGAGCTGCTTGCCCGTCGGGTCGAGCTACAGACCGCAATCGATAAGTACCACCGTCGACTCCCTGGACCGTGAACCGACGCCGCATATCAAGAGTTTCCGACCGAGATCGGCTACCTCGCGCCCGAGCCCGGAGGTGTTCGAGGTTGGCACTGCTGATGTCGATTCGGAGTGTCGAGACAGGCAGGAGCGCAGCTCGTCGTGCCGCTGCTGAACACACGGTTCGCTGTCTGCCCTGCGAACGCACGCTGGGGTTCTCTATACGACGCGC
>NZ_CASGGV010000339.1:0-26752 GCF_949319125.1 Frankia sp. Hr75.2
TCCTGTAACAGGGCACTCCACTCACCAGGCACCCCCGCCGCAGGGCGCTCCTCCCGCCGGGAACCCCGGTCACACTGCGCTGCGCTCGCTGGACGTTCCGCTCACCGAGCGCGACCCGAGCTCGCGGGCGAGGGCGCCGGCCAGCGAGCCCCGCGGCTCGACCTCGATGCCGTCCAGCTCCAGCCAGCGGGCCAGGGTCCTGAGCTCGGTCGCCAGCGCCCGCTCGGCCCGCCAGCGGAACAGCGGCTGCCACTACACAGGAACGAAGGACGCCTCGTGCGCCCAGTACTCGAACGCCTTGCGGTCGATGTGTACGTGGCTGTCCAGGGCGTCGGTCGGGTAGGGGCCGAAGCGGGAGAAGCCGGGCAGGTAGTGCGCCCTGGCCAGCACGTTCACCGAGTCGATCTGCACGACGCCGACCAGGTCGACCAGGTTCCGGATGGCGCGGGCACCGCCCGGGGCCGGCCCGTGGGGACGGATCAGCCCCTGGGCGGCGAGCGCGAGCCGCCGGGCCTCCCCCGGGGTGAGCTCGTCGCCCCGCCCGGATTTCCCCACGGATCGCAGCGTATGCGGGATCCTCCGTCGCGAAGGTTGCTTCGAGCCAAGTGGCGGACCCGCCAGCGGCCAGGCCACCGCTGCCCACGCCCCGGCCGGTCAGTTCCCCAGTCGGAACCGCGACACGAAGCTCCAGATCACGGCGTTCGCATCGAGATCGCCGCTGACCCGACCCAGCACGTCGACCGGGAACAACGAGACACCGCCGGGCCAGGTGTGGCCGCCGCCGACAATCTCGTAGAGAACCACCGGCGTGCCGGCCGGGCAGCCGGCGAACTCGTGGCGGACGACGGTCGTGCCGTCGGCCGGGGCCCGGTCGGGCAGGGGGGTGTCGACGGTCGTCGCCGCGCAGCCGGCGGACCGTGCCCAGGCCTGCGCCCCGGCAGCCGCCTCCGCATATTTGAGCACCCGGTCGTCGGCGCCGTGGAGGACCACCATCGGCACCGGGGCGGGCCGGGCCCGCGGGTAGCCGGGACATCCGGCTCCGGGCGCCGACCCCGCCACCGTGGCGAACGCGGCGAAGCGGTCGCGGGCCCGGCAGGCGAGCGACTGCGTGAACAGACCGCCGTTGCTGGTGCCGGAGGCGTAGAGGCGGGACGGGTCCGCCCCGAACCTGGCGATCACCAGGTCGGCGAGCGCGCGGGCGAACCCGGGGTCGTCGACGGGCGGGGAGTCCTCCCCGCCGGGCACCCCCTGCCAGCCGATCCCCTCATGCGCCGGGACCACCAGGAGGTAACGCTCGCGGTCGGCGGACGACGACAGCCGGCCCGTAAGCTCCGCCACCGCCGGGGTCTCGAACATCCCCGGGAAGTGGAACAACGCTGGGAGCGGGCCGCCCGGCGCCTCGACCGGAACCCGCACCGCCGCCCACCGGTCGACGCCCGCGTGCCGGAGCCGGACCACGTGGTCACCGGGATCAGGCACGCCGTCCACGATGGTGATCTCGGCCGTCGAGGGCCGCCCGGGACCGCTGGCGGCGTCCAGGCCGCGGACACGAGCCGGGCCGGACCAGGTGGCGGTTCCGTCGGCGGGCCGCAGCACCTCACCACGGACGTCCGCGGTGATCTCGATCCCGGCGGACGGGTCCCGCAGGGCCCACGAACCCGACCACGGCCGGTCGGCCGCGGCGTCGCGGCTGGCGGCGATGGTGATCGTCGCGCCGCCGCGCAGCTCGGCGGCGCCGCCCACGGACCGGGTCCGCTGCTCCCAGATGTCGTCGAGGACGGCGATCCCGCCCTCGGTCGCGTCGCCGGCGGCGCCGGTCAGCGCGTAGCCGTCCCCGGGGCCTGGCCCGGTGTCGCGGAGCCGGACCGACACGTGGTCGAGGCGGTCCGAGGCGGCGGCGGACGCCACGGTCAGCTCGGTGGCGCCGTGTGCCGGCCCGCCGGCACGCGCGGCCGCCGGGGTGACGCAGGCCGCGACAAGCATCGCCACCGCCGGCAGCACCCGCCCAGCCGAGCCCCCCGGCACAAGCCAGCCCCCTCGCACAGCCCGGGCCCGGCGCGGGGCCGGCGTCCGGGTCATGGCAGCGCCCGGTTCCCGGCGAACGCCCGGACGGCGTCGGCGAGCAGCGTGACCTCCGCCGCCCACAGCCGGGCGAGATCGCGCGATCCGGGCAGAGCGGCGTCCGCGGCCGTCCCGACGCTCACGGTGTCACCGAGGCCGCTGAGGTGGCAGGCGAGCCGCTCGCCCGGGAACAGGGTCGGGACGGGCACGGCCGTCGTGATCGGCCGTCCGGCCGCGGCCAGTGGGCCCGGCGCCCCGGCCTGGTTGGACACCGACAGCACCGACGAACGTCCGCTCAGCCCGGCGCCGAACAGGCGGGGCCGGGCCCGCGCGGGCAGCAGCTCGAAGAGCAGGCGCTCGCCCAGGCCGAGCGTGCCGCCCTGCTTGAGACGATCCGTCCGGTCACGTACCGCGAACAGGCGGCCGAGTGGGAGCGGCTCGGCGCACGGCAGGACGACGCGGGCACCCGCCACGAAGTTCGCGAGCATCGCGCGCTCCCCCGGCTGGCGGGTGCTGACGGCCATCGCGACCGCCATCCCACCGGCCCGGCCGGACAGCGCACCCCCCGCCCTGACCATGCCGCCAGCGCCGGCCGCGCCGCCCGCACCGCCCGCGCCGTCCGCGCCGTCCGCGCCGTCCGCGCCGTCCGCGCCGGTCCACCGTCGCAGGGCGCCGGCGAGCGCCGCCAGGAAGGCGTCGTTGACGGTGCCGCCCACCGCGGCGCCGATCGAGCGCAGCAGCGACAGGGACGTCGTCTCCCAGCTGTGTGTGGTCCGCCCCGCCCACGGAGCCGCGAGGACCGCCGACCCGGCGGCGGGGGTGAGCCACCGCAGGGAGCGCGCGGCGGCGGCTCCGACCTCCCGGGCCCGGGCGCGACCGGGTTCGCGCCGCTGCGGCGGGACGAACGCCATCGGGTCGGTACCGATGCCGAACAGGGCCGAGAGGACGAGGTTCTTCGCCGTGCCGTCCTGCTGGATGTGGCTGGCCCGGTAGAACAGGGCGAACTCGGTGTCGTCGGCGGAGCGCAGCAGCCACAGCTGCCACGGTGGCCCCGACAGCGGCACCACCGCGCCGCTGAGCCGTTCCACGAAGTCGCGCAGCGCCGTCCCGGCGAACCCCGGTGCCGCCGCGGCCCCGTCCACGGACGGGGGTGCGGGCGCGGCCGACGACACCGGGTGCTCGCGGACGAGGCAGTCCAGGTCGACCTCGGGATCGGCGCGCCAGCCGTATCTCGCGCGGCGCCCCGGCAGGCAGACGAGCCGCTCGGTCAACAGCGGGAACCGGCGCAGGCGCTCGGCGACAAAAGCGCGCAGTTCGTCGATTCCAGGAGCCGGTCCGGTACCGAGAAGCAGGCAGTTCACGTTTATCGGCACGTCGGCGTGCAGGAGCTGGTATTCGAGCAGGGCGGTGTCGAACGCGTTGAGGAAGCGGATGCGGTCCATCGACTGCTGGCTCGCTCTCTGCTCCGATTTCACTCCACGGATTCGGCGCGGTGGCAACCGGGGCAGGGGCCGGGGAAAATCCGCCGAGCCGGCGCGCCAGGACGACGACGCTGGAACCGGCACCGGCGCGCATCGCCTCGAAAGGCGAGCGGAGAAGAATTCGCGGACGGGTTCGGCGACCGGGCGGCGGCGTGCCACCGTTGGAGACCGTAACCCGGCCGGCTGGTCCGGGCTGGCCCGCCGCCCCTTTCGGTGGCACCCGCCCCGGAATTCGACCGCCGGGCGGAATCGTCACCGGACGCGGCGCGGCGCGCGCCGGTTGACCGGGACGGTCAGGGCTGGCCGAAGGCGCCGACCGCGAGCTGGTGCACAGCCGGATCCCGACACGTCTCGACACCGGCCGGCAGTGCCGCGAGCAGGCTCCCACGGTCGTCGGGCGGGTACACCCGCAGATTCGCGCCCCGCACCGCCTGACCTGGTTCCTCGCAGCCCGGAAGCAGCCCGGCCTGCGTGATCGCCAGCGTCGCGCCGGTGCTGCCGCCCGGTGGCAGCGTCACCGGGGTGCCCGCCGGCCCCGTGCGGTCAGCCGCCGCCCCGACCTGGCCACCGGTGGCGTTTACCACCGACACACCGGGGTAGCCGACGACCGAGCAGGTGCCGGGACCGGTGTTCCTGAGCACGATCCGCCCGTAGACGTGACCCGCCGCGCCCTGGACGTCCTCGAGGGACGCGGCGAGGCCGGTGGACACGCAGGCCGGCCCGGCACCGCCGGCACCCGTGACCGGGATCCCGGCGGACGGGCCGGTCGAGCCCGTCACGGCGGTCGGCCGCGCGGTGGACGCGGCTGGCGGCTGGCTGGTCCCGGAGACGACCGGCGGGCCCGGCGGAGCCGACACGGCCTGGTCCGCCGGTCCGTCCGACCCACCGCAGCCGGTGACCGACGCCGCGAGCGACAGTGACGCCACGATGAGCATGCCTCGGCCTGTGCGCATACCGGCCTGCCTACCCCGCGCCCGGCCGCCGCAGACCACGGCCCCGTCGGGGTGTCAGGTTGCGGCCTCGGCCAGGTCACGAACGCCCAGCTCGGTGAGCAGCCGGGCGCGCAGGGCGGCGAAGGCGGGATGGGCCCGGGGCCGGGGAGTCGGCAGGCCCACGGGGACGTCGAGGGAGAGCCGGCCGTCGGTCAGGACGAGGACCCGGTCGGCCAGCAGGATCGCCTCGTCCACGTCGTGGGTGACGAAGAGGACGGCGGGGCGGTGCCGGCGGCACAGCTCCTGGAGCAGGGCGTGCATCCGGATGCGGGTGAGCGCGTCGAGCGCGCCGAACGGCTCGTCGAGCATGACCAGATCCGGTTCGCGGACGAGGGCACGGGCCAGCGCGACCCGCTGGGCCTCGCCGCCGGAGAGGGTGACCGGCCACGAGCGCTCGCGCCCGGCGAGCCCGACCTCCGCCAGCGCGGCGCGCCCGCGCCGGTCGACGTCCGCGCCGGGCAGGCCGAGGACGACGTTGCCCAGCGCCCGCGTCCACGGCAGCAGCCGCGGCTCCTGGAAGACCACCGCGCGCCGGCGGGCGGCGAGCACCTCGCCGCTGACCTCGTCGTCGAACCCGCCGAGGATCCGCAGCAGGGTGCTCTTGCCCGACCCGCTGCGCCCCAGCAGGGCCACGAACTCGCCGGGCGCGACGGTCAGGTCGAGACCGTCCAGCACGACGTGGTCGCCGAACACCCGAGTCAGCCCGCGGACCCGGATCGCCGCGGCCGCCTCGTCGGCACCGGTCAGGTCCCGGAGAATCCGCGTCGCCATGACAGCAGGCTCCTTTCGAGCAGGCGGACGAAGCCGTCGCAGAGCAGACCGAGGAGTCCGTAGATCACCAGGCAGAGCACCATGATGTCGGTCCGGTTCCAGGCCTGGGCGCTGTTGAGCAGGTAGCCGATGCCGGAGTCGGTGTTGACCTGCTCGGCGAACACCAACAGCAGCCAGGCGACGCCGAGGGACCAGCGCAGCCCCACCAGGAAGCCCGGGAGGGCACCGGGAATGATCACCCGCCGGACGAGACCGGCCCGACCGAGCCCGAAGGCCCGGCCCGCCTCGACGAGCTTGATGTCCACGCTCCGGATCCCGGCGAAGGTGTTCATGTAGATCGGGAAGACCACGCCGGCGGTGATGAGGAAGATCTTCGCCTCCTCGCCGATGCCGATCCACACGATGATCAGCGGGAGCAGGGCGATCACCGGAATGGTGCGCAGGAAGTTCATCGCCGAGTCGACGACGTCCTCCCCGAACCGGAAGAAGCCGGCGATCACGGCGAGCGCCAGGCCGATCGCCACCCCGAGCGCGCATCCCCAGCCGACCCGGTAGAGGGACACGCCGAGGTTGTCGGCCAGCTCGCCCGAGCCCCACAGCTCCCGGGCAGCGTCGAGCACCGCGCCGGGCGAGGCGAACGCGCGGTCGCTGACCAGGTCGAATCCGGTGACCGCGAACCACCCGAGCAGCAGCAGCGCCGGACCGGCCAGTCGACGCGCCCACGACGGGACGGCCCGTGCGCGCCGCGCGCGGTTCCGCTTGCCGGTCGGATCCTCGAGCAGGGGAGCCCCGGGCCCGTCAGGTCCGGCGCCAGCGGGCTCGCCGGACGCCACCGGCACGCCGGACGTCACGGGCACCCCGGACGTCACGGGCACCCCGGACGTCACGGGCACCCCGGACGTCACGGGCACCCCGGACGTCACGGGCACCCCGGACGTCACGGGCACCCCGGACGTCACGGGCACCCCGGACGTCACGGGCACGTTGACAAGGCCGGGCGCGGGAGCGGCTTCACCGATGACCTCGGTCATGTCGTCCTCCCTTCGACTTGCCGTGGGCGGAGAGTGCTCATGTCGGCAGGCTCGCGGCGGTGAACGCCGCGGTCAGCTCGGTGGTGAACGCCTTGTCGACCTCGTCGTCGACGTTCAGCGACGGGGGCAGCTCCCCGACGTCGGCGAGCAGCTTCGCCTGGGTCCGCTGGCTGTCGACGAACGCCGCCGTGACCGGGGTGTACCTGCTCTCCGGCAGGCTCTCGAAGTACTTCCGCGCAGCGACCGGATCCTGTTTGAGCGTCTCCACGTAGTACTTCTGGATCCACTCGTCCGGGTTCTGCTTGGGCCACGCCGAGGCCCGGGAGAGGCGGAGCACGAAGTCCCGCACCGCCTCGCGGCGGGCCGGGTCCGCCAGCGCGTCCTTCGCCGCGAGCAGCACCGAGTACTGCGGCAGCGGCTTGGTCTCCACCTCGTAGGACCCGGCGCTCTGCGCGGTGACCGCCGCGCCGAACTGGCGGACGTACACCACGGCGTCCACGGCTCCGGAGGAGAAGGTGGCGGGCAGGCTCGCCGCCGGGACGTTGACCGGGGTGACGTCGTCCTGGGTGAGCCCGACCGAGTCGAGCTGGTTGAGGAGATAGCCGTGCAGGGAGGTCCCCCGGGTGAACGCGACCCGCTTCCCCTTCAGGTCGGCGAGGCTGTGGATGCCGGAGCCGGCGGAGGCGAAGATGGTCTGGCTGTTCACCCTGTTCTCCGCCACGGCCACGGCGACCACTCCGGCGTCCGCGGCGTTCGCGAACAGGACCGGCGTGTCGCCCATGAAACCGACGTCGAGCCGGCCCGCGCTGAACGCGGCGTTCATGTGTGGCCCGTCGGCGAAGTTGTTCCAGTTCAGCTTGTAGGGGGTGTCACGGCCCGCGCCCGACAGCGTGATCGGGAGCTCCAGGAACTTGCTCTGGTCGCCGATCCGCAGCGTGCCGGCCTTTCCGCCGGACGCGGGGGCGGCCGGGTCCGAGTCGCCGCCGCCGCACGCGGCGAGGCCGACCGTCAGCAGGGTGGCCAGGCCGGCGGACGCGAGCGCCAGCCGCCGCCCACGGGTCCGTCGATGGTGCATGGGTCTCTCCAGGTGGCAGGAGCCGCCGGCGCCGACTGGGTCGGCGCCGGCGGTCAGGGGTTCAGGACGCCGCGGGCGACGGTCAGGAGCCGAGGAACGGCTGGCCGGCGACCAGCTCCGACTCCGCCCCGTCGACACCGACCGGGACGTCGCCCTCGAGGGTCACCCGGTAGAGAACCCGGTCGAAGTCGAGATGACCGAGGTCGGACGGCCCGAGGTGCGCCGTGGCGCGGTTGTCCCAGAAGGCGATGTCACCCGGGTTCCACTTGAACCGCACCGTGAACTCCGGCCGGGCGATCTGCTCGTAGAACAACTCGAGGACACGGTGGCTCTGCCGGGCGGACAGGCCGATGATCTCGTTGTCACGCGCGGTGAAGCTGGGGCTGACGAACAGGGCCCGCTCGCCGGTCTCCGGGTGCACCCGGACCACCGGGTGGATGGCGACCAGCGGGTTCGAGGCGATCCGCTTCCCGTACTCGCCACCGTCGAAGATCGGCAGGCTGAAGCTGTGCCGCGCGCGCAGGCTGTCGGCCAGCGTCCGCAGCGGCTCGGGCAGGGCCTGGTAGGCCGCGACCAGGTTCGTCCAGGCGGTGTCACCGCCGTAGGGCGGGACGATGTCGGCGCGCAGAATCGACCCGGCGGGCGGGTTGACCAGCGCCGTCACGTCGGTGTGCCACCCGTTGTCATAGGTGACCTTCCGGTTGCCGAAGAGCTGCGCGTAGCGCCGGCTGTCGATCGGCAGGATCTCGGGGAACCCCTCCGGGGGCGCGGTCTCGTGCGGGTGGGCGGGAGTGAGCTTGCCGAAGCGCCGCCCGAACGCCACCTGCTGGGCGTGGTCCAGGTTCTGGTCGCGGAAGAACACCACCTTCCAGGTCAGCAGCGCGGACCGGATCTCGGCGATGGTCGCGTCGTCGAGTTCCTCCCGCAGGTCGACGCCGTGGATCTCGGCGCCGGTGTATCCGGACAACGGCCGGACGTCGATCAGTGTCTGGACCTGACTGGTCATCGTCACATTTCCCTTCGGATCGCGAATGCGTACGGGTACCGGGAGAAGGACCGCCCGAAAAGGCGGTCGAGAACATGCCGGCACCGGTTTCGGGAATCATCCCGAATACGCGCGCCAACCATCCTCCCGGCAACCAGCGCGGGCAGAGATTGACAATGGAGCGCGGTTACGGGTCACCGGTGCGGCGCGACACTCCCCCGGCCAGCATTAATCCACCGGGGATGGTGGAAATTCAGCGCTGGACGAGGACGGAACAGTGGGAGCCACGCCGGAAGAAGCCGCCGGAGCGGCGCCCACCCGGAGCCGTACATCGATCCACGGAGACCGGGAGAACATTCCCCCGAGTTCCCACGGGGCGCTGCCCGGCGGCGTCCTTCACAATTCCATTGTTGCTCGGTTAATTCGCCAGGTCAATGATTTCCGATCGGATGGAAATATTACGGAGCCGCTACCGGGGGTCGTGACCACTCGGCCGCCCTGGCGGCCTGCCGGTCGCGGCGGGTGTGCACCGTGCGCGGGCTGCGGTGCACCGAGTCGAGTACGGTCGCCGCCGCGGCGACGGCGAGCACGTCCGTCCCGAAGCTGCTGGGGCGCACGACCCGCTCCGGGTCCCCGCACGCGCGCGAGAGCCGGGCGATCTCCTCGTACAGGTCCGGGAGCAGGTGCGGCAGGTAGATCGCGGACATCTCGGTCAGGACGAGGAGTTCCGGGTCCAGCATGTCGAGCAGCGTCGCGGCGATCCTGGCGACCCCCCGCAACCGTTGGCGCAGCAGTCCCACCACGAGGTCGTCGCCGGCACGGGCCGCCCCCAGCAGGAGCTCGGCCTCCGGTCGCGGTATGGCTCCGAGCTCGACGGCCTTCACGAGCAGCGCGCGGTCCGACAGCGCGGTCTGGGCGCAGCCCCGGCCGCCGCAGGAGCACGGCAGGTCGGCCCCGGGCAGGTTCAGGTGCGCCACCCCGCCCGCCGCCGAGCGAAGGCCGTGATGCACGACTCCGCCGGTGGCGATGGCCGCGTCCACCACATGGCCCACGAACAGGTGCACCAGGCTTGCCCGGGCCCGCGGCTCACCGAAGAGGATCTCCGCCTGAGCCAGCGCACGGGCATGGCCGTCCACGCTCACCGGGAGGCCGGTGCGGGCGGCCAGCAGCGGGCCCAACGGCAGGTCCCGCCAGCCCAGCGGCTCGTGTTCGACCACGACGCCGGTCCGTGCGTCGACGTGGCCGCCCGTGACCACGCCGAGTCCGAGGACCCGGCGGTGGCCGGCGTGCCGGCGCAGGAATCCGGGCAGGTGCCGAACGATGGTCGAAAGCGTGTCGTCGGCCTCGCCCCGGTGCGGCAGCTCCTCGCGGGCGACCACCCGGCCCCGCAGGTCGACGATTCCGAAGGTGAGCATGGGGACGGCGATGTGCACGCCGCAGGCGAGGTGGGTGTCGGTGTCGACGTCGAGCGGCACGCTCGGCCGCCCCGCCCGCGGCGCGCCGGCAGCGACCGGCAGCTCCCGCAGCAGCCCGAGCGAGATGAGGTCGGCGGTCTGCCGTGAGACCGCGGCCGGGCTGAGACCCGTCGCGGTGCCGATGAACCCCCTCGCGACGGGCCCGTGATCGAGGACGGCGCGCAGCACGGCCGCCGCCGATCCGGCGCCTTTCGAGGTGTCCCTGCGATCGTTTCCGGGCCCGGCGAGGCCGGTCGGCGAGATGGTGGGCGGGTTCGCGCTCCGGATGGGCACGGAGATCCTCCTCACGCGCGTGTCGACCCACCGGGTCGACGACCGTCGAAGGCCTGCACGGTGGGGCGCCTCCCGCA
The DNA here is from genome assembly GCF_949319125.1 of Frankia sp. Hr75.2. Taxonomy (NCBI): domain Bacteria; kingdom Bacillati; phylum Actinomycetota; class Actinomycetes; order Frankiales; family Frankiaceae; genus Frankia; species Frankia sp. Hr75.2. Next base: position 10,222 of record NZ_CASGGV010000339.1, read on the forward strand.
CCGGCGGCGGGAGTACGCGGATGTCTGGCGGTGTGTGCGCGGCACGGTTCGGCTCAGCGGGAGACGCGGCCAGTAACCGGGGGCGGCAGACGCCACGGGAGCACTACCCGCGTGGCGCGACCCGCGGCCTACGGCCCGCGGCGTTCCGGGCAGTGGCGGGCGGTCAGCCGACCGGCAGACAGAGCGCGCTGGCGACGCGGCGGAGGTCAACATGAGCACGACGAACAAGGCGCGGGTGCTCGGCCATGGTCAGAACGTAGGTATTGGAGGCACCATTTGTCAACTAGTTCGGTATACATAGTGTCCATACGTCCGTCGCCGAGCTGGTCGCGGGCACACGTCGCCGGGCTCGCCGGGTGGTCAGCGCCCGCCGCGGTGCGGACGCCGTCCCACCGGGGCCAGGGCCGGAGGGACCACCCCGATCCGCTGCCGGTAGGCCGACGGGCGCTCGCCGCAGTACTGGGCGAAGGCCCGGGCGAAGGCGCTCGGGCTCTCGAAGCCGACGGCGGTCGACACCTCGAGCACCGACCGGGTGGGGTCGGCGAGCAGCGCCATCGCCCGCAGCAGCCGGGCCTGCACCAGGTAGTGCCGCCACGAGAGGCCGAGGGCGGTGCGGAACAGGCGGCGCAGGGTCCGTTCCGAGACGCCGACCGCCCGGCCGACCTCGGCCACGGAGACCGCGTCGAGGTGGCGCTGGGTGTAGGAGATGGCCGCGGCGACGACCGGATCGGTCGAGGTCGGCAGGCTCAGCGGAGCCTCGTGACCGAGCGCCTCGACGACGAGGTGGCCGAGCGTGCGAAAGAAGCCGTCGGACACCGGATCACCGCTCGGGCGGGTGATCGGCCAGCGCCGAGCGTAGATCATCATCTCCCGGACGAGCGGCGGCGCGGCGAGGATCCGGGCGCGGTCCCCCGGCCGGTCGATCAGCCGGGGGTCGAACAGCACGGCGATCGAGCGGACCGCCGAGTTGATCGTGACCCGGTGCTCGAGACCGGCCGGGATCCACGCTGCCTGCCGCGGCGGCAGGAGGTAGTGGGTGCCGGCGGTCTCGACCTCGACCATCCCGGAAATGGCGTACTCGATCTGGTGCAGATCGTGGGAATGCCAGCCGGTGACGAGCCGGTCACCTTCGTAGTGGTGGCTGCCACCGAGAACCCGCGCCCCACGCCGCATGTCGACCATGCCGATTGCGCCGGCCGTGCCGGCCACATCAGCTGTGCCGGCCACATCAGCTGTGCCGGCCATCCGTGCCAGGCCGACGCCGACGGGTTCAAAAGCTCCGCCGGACGAATATACGGAGGCGGTCACGTTACGAAAGAATAGTTGAGATTCCCGACACTCGCGGCGTAATGGCGCGACACCGTTGTTCAGACCAGTCGGAAGGCTATGCTCGGCGGGTGCACAGCGCCATGCCGCCGAATGGTCAAGGAAACACCGGACGGACACCGCGCTCCGCACCAGCCGCGCCACACGGCCGCGCCCCGGGCGCGGCGGTGACGGCATGACCTCGCCCCGCCGCCTCGGCGCGGAGGACTCGAGCACCCGCACGACCCTGCTCGACGCGACGGCCCAGATCATCCTCGAGGAGGGGTACGCCGCGGTCAGCTCGCGGCGGGTGGCGGCGAAGGCCGGCATCAAGCCCGCCCTCGTGCACTACTACTTCCGCACCATGGACGACCTGTTCCTCGCCGTCTTCCGGCGCGGCGCGGAGGCCAACCTGGAGCGCCAGCGGCGCGCACTGGCCTCGCCGCGGCCCCTGCGGGCGCTGTGGGACGTCGACCTGGACTCGCGCGGCACGACCCTCATGGTCGAGTTCATGGCGCTCGCGAACCACCGGAAGGCCATCCGGTCGGAGATCGCCGCCTACGCCGAGCGGTTCCGGGAGGCGGAGCTCGCCACCCTGTCGCGAGTGCTGACCGCCGCCGGAGTCGATCCGGCCACGATCCCGCCGGTGGTCGTGACGTGCCTGATGGCGAGCGTCTCCCGGGTTCTGGTGATGGAGGGCGCGCTGGGCATGACCATGGGCCACCGCGAGACGATCGACCTGGTCGAGCGATACCTGACCGAGATCGAGGCCCGCACCCCGCCCGACCCCGTGGACGCCGCCGACGCGCCCGCCCCCGCGGTGAGCCCCACCGCCAGCCCCGACGGGCCCGCGGATCCCGGGGGCTGAACAAGCGCGCGGAGCAGCCGGACGGACCGGGCAGAGCGGGTGGAGCGGCCGGGCCCGGCCACCACGGCTGGCCGTTCTGGACGGATCCCTGACCGGGCAGAACGTCGACGCCGGGGATTGGTCTGAATTACGCTGCCATCCTTAGCATTGTCCGTCCCCCGGCGCCCCGCCGGGCGACGAGGATCACAACCACGGCTCGGCGACGGGAGGTGGCCACCCGGCTCCCGTGCGCGCCGGAGGGCGCGGTACCGCCACCGGAGACAGCGGCCCACCTCCCGTCACGACCAGTCGGTCCACGACGGCCGGTCCACTCACCACGGATCGGTCCACTCAGGATCGGTCCACAGCGAGAGGAATCCGGACCATGCACATGGACGACATGATTCTGCTGAGCATCGACGACCACGTGATCGAGCCGCCGGACATGTACAAGAACCATGTCCCGGCGAAGTGGCTCGATTCCGTGCCGAAGGTCGTCCGGAACGAGGCCGGCGTCGACGAGTGGGTGTTCCAGGGCGAGAAGACGTCCACACCGTTCGGTATGGCGGCGACCGTCGGCTGGCACCGGGAGGAGTGGGGATTCAACCCCGGCGCCTTCACCGAGTTACGTCCGGGCTGTTTCGAGGTCCACCAGCGGGTCCGCGACATGAACGCCAACGGCGTCCTCGCCTCGATGTGCTTCCCGACGATGGCGGGCTTCAACGCCCGCACGTTCTCCGAGGCCCTCGACAAGGACCTCTCGCTCATCATGCTGCAGGCCTACAACGACTGGCACATCGACGAGTGGTGCGGCGCCTACCCGGGCCGGTTCATCCCCCTCGGCATCGTGCCGATGTGGGACGTCGAGCTCGCGGTGAAGGAGATCCGGCGGATCGCCGCGAAGGGCTGCCGCTCCATCAGCTTCCTGGAGGCCCCCCACGCGCAGGGCTGGCCGAGCTTCCTCTCCGGCCACTGGGACCCGATGCTGCAGGCCCTCGTCGACGAGAACATGGTGCTCAGCCTGCACATCGGCGGCGCCTGGGACATCGTCAAGCTCGCCCCCGAGGTGCCGATCGACCACATGATCGTCATTCCGTCCCAGCTCACCATGCTCACCGCGCAGGACCTGCTCTTCGGCCCGACGCTGCGGCGCTTCCCCGAGCTGAAGGTGGCCCTCTCCGAGGGTGGCATCGGCTGGATCCCGTTCTACCTGGACCGCGTCGACCGGCACTTCCAGAACCAGAGCTGGATCCACAACGACTTCGGCGGCAAGCTGCCCTCCGAGGTGTTCCGGGAGCACTTCCTGGCCTGTTACATCACCGACCCGGCCGGGCTGCGCCTGCGCGAGCAGATCGGCATCGAGACCATCGCCTGGGAGTGCGACTACCCGCACACCGACACGACCTGGCCCGAGTCACCCGAGCACGCCTGGAACGAGCTCCAGCAGGCCGGCTGCCGCGACGACGAGATCCACCAGATCACCTGGGAGAACGCCAGCCGCTTCTTCGGCTGGGACCCGTTCTCCCACACGCCGAGGGAGCAGGCCACCGTGGGCGCGCTGCGCGGGCTGGCCGCCGATGTCGACGTCACCCGGATGTCGCGCGAGGAGTGGCGCAAGCGCAACGAGGCCGCGGGAATCGGCGTCTTCTAACCCCAGGCCGGCGGGAGCCCGGACCGGGGCTCCCGCCGGAGCGTCGCGGCGATCTCCCGCCGCGGAGTTCGCAGGCGCTTCCCCGGCATCGAACCAGGTGAACCGCCCGGCGCCAGCACTGTAACGCCGGGCGGGCCGGGGACGGCGCGATGCCGACCTGCGCGTTCATTCCCAGTATTGGCCGACGCTTCATCACGGGGAAACCCGGCCCGGCCGCGGTTGTCGGGGGGAGCCGAAATGCTGGAGGCAGCATGCCCATCCGACCGCCCTGCCCATGCTGCGGTCGACCAGGAGGACGTGGTGAGGAAGAAAACGCGCATCCGCCGGTTCTCGCTCGTGATCGGCGGCGCCCTGGCGCTCGTCGTCGCGCTTCCGACGATTGCGCTCGCGGCACCCCCGGCCGCGCTGCCCGGAAACGCCGACACCATGGAACAGACGTACCAGCCGGCCTACGACTACGACACCGACGGGTGCTACCCGACGCCCGCCATCGGGGCGAACGGAGCCGTCAACGGCGGGCTCAACCCGTCCGGCGCGCTCAACGGTGGCTGCCACGACCTGGCAGACCTCAACAACACGAACGGCTACGCCCGCTACAAGTGCAACAACGGCTGGTGCGCGATTCTGTACGGCCTCTACTTCGAGAAGGACCAGGCGACGATCGGCGGCCACCGGCACGACTGGGAGCATGTCGTGGTCTGGGTGCAGAACAACCAGGCCCAGTACGTCTCCGCCTCGGCCCACGGCAGCTTCAACGTCTACCCCCGCAGCCAGGTCCGCTGGGACGGCAACCACCCGAAGATCGTCTACCACAAGGACGGCGTCGGCACCCACGACTTCCGTCTCGCCAACTCGGGCGACGAGCCGCCGGAGAACGAGCTCCACACCTGGCGTTACCCGACTCTGGTCGGTTGGAACGGCTATCCGGCCGGGGTCCGTGACGCGCTGAGCGCGGCCAACTTCGGCAGCGCGGTCTTCGGTCTCAAGGACGGCAACTTCAACTACCACCTCGAGCGCGCGATGCCTGCGGGCATCTCCTTCGACCCGAACGCCTGACGGCGCGGGCTCCGGCTTCGCCGCGGCGAGTGGGCGGGGTGGTCACCCCGCCCACTCGTCCCGGCCGCCAGGCCCCGCACGGCAAATCCCAGGCGGAGCAGACCTCGCGCGGCCAGACCCCGTCACCGGGCGGGGAGCCGGTCCCGACTTCCCACCGGCCGGCGCACGGGACCGCCATCCACCTGACAACCTGCGATGATTGTGAAGTGCGGCCACAGTCGCGCTGACGACAGCTTTTCGCCGGGCACAGGCATTGCCAGTCGACCGGGAAAGCCTACGATCATTAATTGTCGCGTGGAGGGGCCGATGGCCGACCAGGCAGTGATCGGCAAAACAGGACGGGTGACGGGAAAGATAGCCCCGGGCATGGTCGGTGAGGTCATGCTCGCGGTACGGGGCGGCTCCGAGGCATTCCACGCTTATGCGGCCGACGACGGGGTGACCTTCGCCGTCGGCTCGCGCGTTCTCGTCGTCGAGTATTTCCCTCCTCGCACCGTGCTGGTGATCAGGCTGTGACCGCGGTCGTGGCCACCCACCGGCCAACGGTGCCCCGGCGCGCCAACCGCTGTGCCCCGCCGCGGGCCGGCTGACGCCCGTTGACCAGATCTCCCGTGGGGTGAAGCGGAGGCAACATGATGATCATCCTCATCTCGGTCGCGGTCGGCGCCGTGCTGACCGTCGCGTTGTTCAAACTGATGTGGCGGGTGGCCGAACCGAACGAGGCACTCATCATCTCCGGGATGCGGGCGTACAAGGACCCGAACGACGCCGTGGCCGAGAGCCTGGGATTCAAGATAGTCACCGGAAAGGGCGTGCTGGTACCGCCGGGCGTGCAGACCGTCCGCCGGATGTCCCTGGATCTGCGGGCCGCCCAGCTCGGCATCGAATGCGTCACCCAGCAGGGAATCCCGGTCGGTGTCCGGGGTGTGGTCATCTTCAAGGTCGGTGACGACTACGCGTCCATCGCGAATGCCGCCCGCCGGTTCCTCGACCAGCAGGACAAGATGGACACCCGGGTGCACAACGTTTTCGCCGGCCATCTGCGCGCCATCGTCGGCCAGCTGACCGTCGAGGACCTCATCCGGGACCGGGAGAAGCTGACGCAGCTGACCCGGGCGAGCTCCGGAACCGAGATGGAGAAGCTCGGCCTGATCGTCGACTCGCTGCAGGTGCAGGAGATCGACGACCCGACCGGTTACATCCGCAACCTCGGGCGCCCGCACGTGGCCACCGTCGCCGCGCAGGCCAGGATCGCCGAGGCGGAGGCCGACCGGGAGGCCACCGAGCAGGAGCAGATCGCCATGGCGCTCAAGGCGGAGGCGAACCGGAACAGCTCGATCAAGCAGTCCGGGTTCCAGGCTGAGGTCGACGAGGCCTCGGCCCGCGCCACCCAGGCCGGCCCGCTGGCCGAGGCCACCGCGCACCAGCAGGTCGTCGTCGAGCAGACCAAGGTGGCCCAGCTCGAGGCCGAGCTGGAGGAGCAGCGTCTACAGGTGTCCGTGCGCAAGCCGGCCGACGCCCGCGCCTACGAGCAGACCACGCTCGCCCGCGCCACCCGTGACGCCCAGATCAGCTCGGCCGAGGCGGCCGCCCGCCAGATCGAGCTGGCCGCCGCCGCGGACGCCACCCGGGTCCGGACGGAGGCGGACGCCCGGGCGCAGCAGGTGCGGGTCCTGGCGACCGCCGAGGCGGCCTCGACCCGCGCGATCGGCGACGCGGACGCCCACGCCAAGCGGGCCGTCGGTTCGGCCGAGGGTGACGCGATGCGGGCCCGCGGCCTGGCCGAGGCCGAGGCGATCAAGGCCCGCGCCGACGCGCTCGCCGTCAACCAGGACGCCGTCATCGGCCAGCAGCTCGCCGAGCAGTGGCCGGCCATCGTCGAGGCCGCGGCCAAACCGTTCGGCGCGGTCGACCAGCTGATCGTCCTCAACGGCGCGGCCGGCCTGGGCGAGGTGCTGACCCAGACGCTGTCACAGGGCGCGGCAGGCCTGCAACTGGCCCGTTCCCTGCTCTCCAGCGGCGCGCCGGGCTCCACCCCGGCCGCGCCCGGCGCGCCCACCGCGCCCGGCGCACCGGCGCCTGACGCACCCGCGAACGGCACGGCCAAGCCAGCGGACAGGTAGGCAGCAGATCTCCCACCGCCTCACGATCGATCACCCGGACGACCCGGAGATGCGGGTGTCTCACGAAACGATCGCGTGCCACGAGGCGCCAGACAGTCGAGTGGAGGTGGAAGACCTTCACCGTCGGGTCGTCGCGGCGGCGAGATCGGCGAGCAGGTCGGGCAGGACGAGTTCCTCGTCGATCCGCCGCGCGTGGCGTTCCAGGGCCGGGCGCAGGCCCTGGTCCCAGGACGCGTCGGCCGGGCGGCCCATCAGCCTGCCGCCTTCGACCATCGCCAGGGCTGCCTCGTAGGAGCGGGAGTCGAAGCGCCACGGCAGCCACGGGACCCGTTCGAGCAGCCCGTTCGCGATGCGGATGCCGCCCCAGTCGAAGTCGCCGTGGTAGGCGAACCGCGCTCCCCGCACCGCGAGCGCGTCCAGCATGGTCACGACGGCGAGCGAGGGCTGGCCGGAGACGCAGATCAGGGGCGGGGACCGGTGTGCCAGTTCGTCGGCCGCGCTGGCGACCACGATCGGATTCTCACACAGGAAGACCATCGTGGAGCCCACGCCGAGGTCGCCCAGATCCCCGCGGCGGCCGACGAGCTGACGCAGGGTGAGCACGCAGGGCTCGCCCGCCTCGCGGGCGGCGGCCAGCATCCGCCCACTGGGGGTCACCGAGCCGCCTGGCAGGCCCAGGCACAGCGCGGTGGACGACAGCTCGTCGTGGTGCACTCCGACAGCCGCCCAGGCGGCCCGCCGCCCCGCGGCTGACCCGACGCCGGTCGGGGAGGAGCCGCCGAGCACCCGTACGGCGGCCAGCACGAGGGTGGTCAGCGGCCGGCCCTCGTCGAGCGCGTGCGCGTCGCCGGCGCGGCTCGCCGCCAGCCGGCCCAGCGCGACGCCGGGCGACGGCAGCACCTCCAGCACCCGCACCGCATCAGCCACCAGCGCGGACGCGGCATCTGGCCCGTCCGCGAGCCGGCGCAGCATCCCGGTGCCGTCCAGCCACAACAGCCAGGGGGCGAGTACGGGACGCCGGGACACCAGTTCCTCCAACGGGCCGCGGACGGCCGACCACTCCCGGGCATCCGCGGCGGCCTGCGCCGCAAGGTTGGCCACCTGCCCCGTCAGCAGGGTGACGGCGGCCTCGAGCCCGCCGGACGCGGCGCCGCTGGCGCGCAGCACGGCGTCCACGTCGTCCAGCGATACCGACAGCGAGCTGCCGGCGCCGGCCCGCCGGCCGAGCAGGCGCTCGGCGGCCCGCCGCTGGTCCGCGGTGGCCCGGGCCAGCGTGACCGTCCCGGTGAGCGGCCTGCCCCGTTCCAGCCGGCCGCGTGCCCGGGCGAGCAGCCATGCCGTCTCCTCGCCGCCGAGCAGCCGCCGCAGCCGCTCGAGGTCGCCCGGCTGGTCGGCATCGTTCACGTGTGCGGAATCGGCTCGCCGCCGGGTGGCAGAGGCTCATCGCCGAGAGGAAGAGGGTCGCCATTGAGGGGAAGACGCTCGTCGCCGACGGGAAGATGCTCGCCGAACAGAGGAAGATGCTCTTCGTCGCGGGCCCGCCGGCTGGCCGCGGCCACCTCCGGCTGTGCCGCCGGCGCCGGCAGGTACGTCGACGGTCGATCCAGCCGCGTCCGTTCGCGGCCGTCCCACCTCCACGGCGTGACCAGCACCGCGTCCACCCCGTCCCGCCGGGACAGCTGAGCGATCGCCAGCCCGGGGACCTGCGGGTAGCAGCCCCACTCCCGCTCGCTCGTCATCACGACATCCAGGTCGAAGGTGGCGAGCAGGCCCAGGCACTTGGCTCTGGAGTCGTCGTCCACCCCGGCGAACGCCTCGTCCAGAGCGATGAGGCGGGGCGCCCGCCGGTCGCCGGCCGAGTCGTAGAACGACGCGGCGGCGGCGAACAGCGGGATCGAGGCGGCGAGCACCCGCTCCCCGCCAGATGCCGGGCCGCTGGCCGGGCGCCACTGGCCGTCCTGGAACCGCTGGACGGCGAACTCGTGCCAGCGGCGGTAGTCCAGGGCGCGGGTCAGCTGCTCCGCCCAGCCGCCGGAGGCGTCCGCGCTGTGCTCCCGGCTGATCTCCTCCTGGAGGAACGCGCCGACGGTCGCCCGGTCCGCGGCGCTCCACGCGTCGGTCGTCTGCCGCAGCAGGCGGTCCCGCACCGGGCCGAGGCCCGCCGGCGCGCCGCGGGCCATCCGCCACTGCAGGCGCAGCCGCATCCCGGTCGAGGTGGGCCGCTCGGCGAGGTTCGTGTTGATCCTGCCGACCTGCTCCTCGGTGTCGCTGACCAGCTCCTGCAGCGCACTGGCGACCTCGTTGACCAGGTGGTTCTCCAGGACCTCACGTTCCTTGGCGGACAGCAGCAGCGCACGCTGCTCGGTCTCCCCCGCGAGCGCGGTGACGAGTTCCGGGACGTCCTGCCGGCGGCCCTGGAACAGCACGTCGACCACGATCACGCCGTCGGCGACGGTCATCCCGACCGAGTGGCCGTGCCGGGACAGTGCGTCGGTGAGGATCTTGTGCTCGCCCGACACACGCTGCTGCACAAGCTCCCAGCGCCGGTCGGAGTCGTCGACGTCGCCGAGGGCCGCGTTGACGGCGCGGGCGAGTGTGATCGCCGGGTTCGGCGCCCACACGGCGGACGTGTCGGGGAGGTCGAGGTCCGGGACGGCGACGGTGAGCAGTCCGGTCGCCGCGAACGCCCGCAGCCTCGCGATGGCGCTCTCCCGCTCGGCGGCCGCGGCGGTGATGGAGGCCCGCAGGGTCTCGCGCCGGCCGTCGGCCTTGCCGCGGGCGTCGATCGCGGCTCGTTCGGCGGCCCGCGCCGCCTTCTCCCGCCGGTCGCGGTCGGCGAGCTCGGCTTCGACGGCGGCGAGCTTGCGGAACAGCTCGTCGACGGCGGCGCCGGCGGTCTCGGCCAGGACCCGGTGCCGTTCGGCCCCCGCGTCGGCCTGCGCCTCGGCCTCGGCCTGTTCCTCGGCCGCCTGCCGGTGCCGGGCCGTCACCTCGGCCAGTTCCGCGCTCGCCCCCGCCGCCGCGGTGCGGGACCTGGCCAGCGCGGTCGCGGCAGGCCACAGCCTGGCCAGTGCGGTCCGGTAGTCGCCGAGCGCCCGGCGCACCGAGGCGAGGGCCGCCGGCTCGACGGGCAGGCGGACGTCGGCAGCGAAGTCCTCGACCTGCTCCCGCGCCTGCGCGGCGACCTGCCGGCGCCGGTCCGCGATGGCGGCGGCATGGTCGTGGTCGGCGTCGACGCGCCGCCTGGTGGCATGCTCGGCGCTGAGCGTCGCGTGGGCGTCACGCAGATCGGTGTCGGCGGGAAACGCGCGGTGCTCGGCGGCCAGTGCCTCGAGCCGGTCCGCCAGCTCGGCCCCGGCCGCGGCCAACCGCGTCAGCCGTTCCTCGGTCAGTTCCGCGTCGGCGCGCAGCCGCCCAAGCCGGGCCCGCCGGGCCGCCTCGCGGGAGCCTTCTCCGATGTAGCCGGCGGCCGGCTTGTGCCACGATCCGGTCAGCGTTCCGTTGCCGAAGCTGCCGTCGACCCCGACCCAGCTGGCGGAACCGTCCGGAGCACGGTCGGGCCCGCTCGGCCGGTCGGGCCCGCTCGGCCGGTCGGAGCCGCGCAGGCCGATCGTCGCCAGCAGGTCGGCCAGGGACTGGTCGCTCAGAGCGTCGGCGGCGGGGTCCGCCCGGTCCACCGCCGGAACGAGCACCGTCGCCAGTCCGCCGCCCGGCGTCGGGAAGCCGGCGGTGACCAGGACGTCGTCGGAGACGGCGTCCCGCAGCCTGCCGTCGGGGCCGACCCAGGCGTCGAGGATGCCGGCCGCCTCCAGCGCCGCCTCGATGCCGGCCCGGTGCTCGTCGGGCACGCCGGCGGCGAAGTCGACAACCTTCCACAGCGGGGCGCCGGGACGGCCGGCGCGTCCCGACCCGTCCCGGGTGTACGGGGTGGGCGGCACGTCATGGCCGCCGGCCACCAGCCGTGCGATCTCCTCCGTCAGCGCGTCGAGCTCGGCCCGGGCAGCCGCCTTCTCGGCGTCGACGGCGGCCTGCCGGCGGCCGAGGAGGGCAGTCGTCTCCCGCACCGCGTCGTCGACTGCCGCCGCGGCCGGGCTGCGGCCGTCGAGCGTCTCCACCCAGCCGGCGAGTGCCGCGAGGATCCCGTCCGGGTCGGGCAGCCGCAACTGCTCGGCGCGCCCCAGGTAGGCCGTGCAGGCCGCGACGAGGTCGGCGCCGCGTCGGGCGAGAACGTCCTCGGCGGCCGCGATCCGCTCCGCGACGGCGTGGCGCTCGCCGATGATCCGGTCGAGTTCGGTGCGGGCGGCCCGCGCCGCCGCCGCCGCGTCATCGGCCCCGCGCAGCAGCCGTTCGAGGTGGCTCACCGCCGCGTCCTGGGCGTCGACGGCGGCCTCACCGGACCGCCGCGCGCCGGCATACGGTCGCTGCTCCCGCGCCAGCTCGTCGAGCACCGCAGGGTGCCTGTCGGCGAGCAGGGCGGCGCCGGCCGCCGCGTCGGCCTCCCCGACGGCTCCGTCGAACGCGGTCTGGTCGTCGTCGACCGCCGTGGCGGCCTCGGCCAGCCGGCGCTGCCAGCTGTCGGCCGACCGTGCCGCCTGCGTGGCGGCCTCCGTCCGCTGGCTGGCGAGCTGGGCGAGCCGGGACGCGTCCTGCCTGGCCGTGTTCAGCGCCGCCGCGCTGCGCATCTCCGGGCTTTCGCGCAGCGCCTCACGCCGGGCGGTCAGGATCTCCTTCGCCGCGTCGAGGGCGTCCAGCTCGGCGAGCGCGGTGTCGAGCGCCGCCTGCGCGGTCCGGTGGGCTTCCTCGGCTTCGCCCAGCTCCCGGCCGTACTGCTCATAGCGGCTGTGCGCCTGCCGCGGTGGCGCGGTGTGCCGCCTGGCGGCGACCTGGGCGTAGCGGCTGTAGTGGCTCAGGAACGCCTGCGCCGCCGCCTGTGCCTCGGTCAGCGCGCGCAGCGCCTCCCGCTCCTCGTCCAGGCCGCGGAACGCCTCGGCGACGGTGGCCACGAGCGCGGGGTCCAGCGGCGCCAGCGCCTCGGTGAGCGCGCGGGACAGCAGTTTCTCGTCAGGCCGTTTGGACAGCTGAGGCTGACGGAGCTGGATCAGGAGATTGACCAGCGCCTCGTATCGGTGGGTGCCAAGCCCGAACAGCTCCTCGTCCACCGCCCGCCGGTAATGGGAGGCCGTGTCGAACACCTGGCCGTGGCCTTCGACGACGTCCTTCAGCTTCTCCCTGGTCAGCGCCACCCGCGTCGGGCCGACCAGGGACAGGTCAGCGCCGACCCGCTGGGGGGTGACAAAGAACCAGTGCCGGGCGATGCCCCGGCCGGCGACCGCCTTCAGCCCGGCTCCGACAGTGCGGTACTCGGCGACACCGTCCTGGCCGGTCCGGCCGAACTCCAGCCAGGCGTAACCGAGCCGCTCCGGGTGCGGATGGCGGCCTCCCAGCAGCAGGTTCCACTCCATCCGCTTGTTGCGGTCGCCATCGGGCTCGACCCGGTGGGCGGCCAGTTCCCCGTCGAGCAGGAACGGCAGCGTCAGCGCCAGCACCTTCGACTTGCCGGTGCCGTTGTTGCCGCGCAGCAGCAGCCGGCCGTCGTGGAAGTGGAACTCCTCGACGTCGTAGTAGAAGAGGTCGACGAGTCCGGCACGCAGCGGCTGCCAACGGTCCCGGCCGGGAGCAGGCAGCGACGTCCCGGGCGACGGCGCGGACGCCACCGCGGCCGGGTCCGCGGACGACCTGACCGCGGACGACCTGGCTGCGGTGATCGCCATGTCACCCCCGGGAGTCTCGCTGCTCACCGCCGCGTCTCCTTCCTGTTCCTGCGTGCTGGGCTGGCCGGCCCAATGCCGGTGCCGGTGCCGTCGGCCTGCCGGTCACGGATCGTCGGGGCGTCGAGTGCGTAGCGGGCTATCGCCGGGCGGGGCAGGACCGCCGGCGGGCCCGCCGGACCACCGGGTGCGTCGGCGACCAGCCGCAGGGCTCGGAGCTTGTCGAGCGCCACCGCGAGAAGCTCGGCGTCGGCGCCGGGTTCGGTCACCCCACGCCGCCAGTAGGAGGCGTGCTCGACCGCCATCTGTGCGACGAAGGTGCGCAGGCGGGCCAGCGGCACCGGCGTGCCCTGGCCGAGCCGGTCCGCCAGGTACTCGGCGACCAGCAGGGTCACATGTCCGTCGGTGCGCTGCTCGGGCATCCGCACGTCGGTGAGGTCGTCGTCGGGGTCGACCATCGCGATCCCCTCGGCCCGCATCTCCGCGAGCAGCCCGGTGGCCTCCTCGATCCGCCTGGTGATGGCGTGGCGCTGGCTGACCAGGTAGGCACGCTCGTCCTCGGCGAGTTCGTCGTAGTAGACGACGGGCTCGTCCAGCAGCCGGCGCGTCAGCCGGTGCCGCAGCGCGCGGTTGCGCAGGTCCTCGGTGTCGGGAACAGGCTCGTGGGTCAGCTCCGCCAGCCGGGCCTCCAGGTCCGTGGCCTCGATCGTCGACGGTCCGCGGGTGCCCGCCAGGAGTGAGGCGAGCACCCGGCGGCGGACGTCGTACAGGACGTCCCCGCTGTCGCTCAGGTAGGCGTCCTCGTCGCCGGCGACGCGCTCGAGCACGCCCAGGGAGAGCAGCAGCCGGACGACCGCGACCAGGTCGGAACGTTCGTCCCGGCGGCTGAGGGTGAAGGCGACACCGACAGCGGCCAGCTGCGGGTCACTCGCCGCGACCAGCACGCCCTCCGCCAGCCGGCCCAGCGTGATCTGGGCGTCCGCGGTCTCCAGCACCGACAGTGCCAGGCACAGCAGGACGTAGCGGCGCCGCCCGAACGGCGCCCTGCCCCGGCCGTCCCGTGCCGGGTAGGTCGCCTCCCCGGTCGTGGCGACCGTCTTGAACAGCCTGGCGGAATCCGAGTCCACCAGCAGCCGCCAGCCCGTCTCGGCGGCGAGCCACTCACGCAGCGCCGGGGCGTGCCGGCGGATGAGCTGCAGCACCTCGTCGTCCGACGCCGAGGTACGCAGGGGTCTGGCCAGCAGAGCCCGCATCGCGCGCCGCCGCGCGGCGCGGGTATCCGCCGTGACAGGGTCCGTCGTCATCCCGGTATCGGCGCGGGCACGGTCAGATCGACGATCTCGACGAGGTGTTCCGGCCCGCGCAGCACACCGTCCTCGGTCTCCACAGACACCGTGCCGCCGCCTGGCACCACGGACAGCCGGATCAGAATCGTGCCGTCACCCGACGTCGTCTCCACCGCCCCCTCACCCGGCAGCCGGGCCGCGAGCGCATCCCCGAGCAGCGCGAGGAAGAGACGGAACGCCTGCCGGTCGAGAAGCCCGAGATCGGACAGCAGCACCGGCCGGCCGAGGGCCAGCCGATCTCTGGCGGCCGCGGCCTGCCCCGCCTCCCTGGCCGCGTGCTCGGCGAGCAGGCGGCGCTGCTCGGCCCGGTCCGCAACCCGGTTCGGGGCACCACGCCGCTCGTACGACCCGGTGCGGCGCAGCTGGGGACTGATCCGTACCGGCGGTGCCTGCCGCCACGGCGTGCCGGGTGACGGCTCGTCCTCCTGCCAGGCCGAGACGGTCTCCTGGGAGACGGTCAGGTGCCGGGCCGGGGCCAGCCCGAAGGCGGCCCGCCACAGCCGGTGCGCCGCCGCGTCATCCGGCGCCTCGGCAAACCAACGCGCAAGCGCGCGGAAGTCGGCCGACCGGTCGGAACGGCCGGAGCGGCGCTCGTTGAGGGCGGCCACGGTGTCGATGAGCTGGGTGATGGCGGTGACGGCGGCACCGCGCAGCAGCCTCGCCTGGGAGGGATGGCGGGCATCGGTCGACACGAACCAGTCACGCAGGCCGCGCCACCTGTTCCGCCATCCGACCAGCGACGCCTCGACCGCGGCGTCATACGCCGCCCCCGCTCCCCCGGCCGCCACGCGCCCGTCAGCCGAACCGGCGCCCGCCGGCGAACCGTCCGCCGACGACGGACCGTCAGCCGCTACCGAACCGGCGACGATGTGCGCGTCCGGCGGCAGGTCCGGCAGCGCGTCGCTGGCCTCACGGCGAGCCACGACCTCAAGCAGACGAGTGACATCACGTTCCTCCAGCTCACCGAGCAACGTGGCGATCTCCGCGCCGCGGTTCGCGAGATCGGCGATGAAGCGGTTGATGTAGTCGATGAGCCGCTGCTTGTAGGCGACGAACGCGTCGACGTCTCCGTCCGAGAAGTCGATGACGCGGCGCAGCGACGCCATGAACGCCTGGGCGTTGTCCGCCAGGCCGGTGAACCGCTCCGCCAGCCCCAGCAGCAGCAGATGCACCTTCGCCGGGTCCAGCTCGGACGCCTCCATCATGGCCAGCCCCAACAGGGCACGCAGCTGGGACGCGATATCGTCGAGGGCCACCGACTGCAGGGCGCCCCGACGGCCGATCGCCGCCTCGTACAGCGCGATCGCCTCCTCGGCCGCCTGCCCCGCCGGGGTCAGCTGGTACAGGTACCGGGCCCGGTGGAAGTCCTCCACGCTCGTCACGCGGCCGGTGTCCGGGTCCCTGCGCAGGTTGCCCCACACCGCCAGCTGGTCGAAAGCGGCCACCATCGACTCGGCGGGGACGGCGCCGCCCACGTCGGCCGCGGCGTCCTCGGGACGCATGTGCACGATGAAGCGGTCCCGGGCCCGCGCGAAGGCTGTCAGCACCTCCCGGTACAGCCCGGAGTTGGGCACGCTCAGGTGCGTGAACGGCTGCGGCGCCGCGACAGCCACACCGCCCACACCACCCGCACCGGCCGCACCTGCCCCACCAGCGACAGCAGGCCCGACCGCATCGTCACCGGTCGACATGTCAACCAGTATCGCTGCGAGGTCTGACATGCTGACTACGGGTGTCCCACCACGCACAGTTCCCGGCACCGCGCGATCCCCCGCCGCGGCGGCGATCACGGCCTGCGGCCAGGACGGGTCCGGCGAAATCCGGGCGACGGGCGAGGTTCGGGTCCGGCAATGAGCTTTTTCAATCTCGCTTTGACTGAATCGTCGCAGAGTTCCCACGCGGAATGTTTGACGGACTTACCGAAAGATCGCCCGGTGGGGGGCGTTGCGCGACGCCTGTTGAAGTAGTGGCGAGAAAGAGAGAAGTCCCCGGTAGATCACAGGGTGCCTACTCCACTGTGCCCTTGACCGAGGACTTCCGTTGCTAATCTACCCGGGCGCCATCGCCCTGTCCGAGTCGACCCTGAACTTCCTCGCCACCCTGCTGGCCGACGACCGCGCCCGGCGGCGGACCTGGCGCAAGCTGCCGCCACGCGACCAGGCGCTCCTCGTGCTCGCGCACCTCCGCAACGGCGACACCTACGAGCAGCTCGCCGAAGGCTTCCAGGTCAGTGTCGGCACCGTCTACAACTACGTCCGCGAGGCCGTCGAGCTGCTCGCCACCCGTGGCCGCAGCCTGCTCGCAGCGGTCTGGATGTTCGCGTGGACCCAGAGCAACTTCCTCATCCTCGACGGCACCGTCGTGCGTACCAACCGTGTCCGCGCGCACAACCGGCTGTACTACTCGGGCAAGCACAAACACCACGGGATCAACCT
>NZ_CASGGV010000340.1:0-26510 GCF_949319125.1 Frankia sp. Hr75.2
GCCCCCCCCCCCACACCCCCCGGGGGGGCCCGGGGCCCCCCGCGCCGCTGCTCAGTTCTCGGCTCGCTCAGTTGTTGAACGGATTGACCACGATCCCGCCGCCACCGCCGCCGGTGGGTGGACGGGTCTGTCTCGGACGTGGCTGCTGCCCCGTCTGACCGGTCTGACCCGTCTGGCCGGCCTGCCCGCCGTCGTTCTGGCCGTTGTCGTTCTGGTCGTCGCCGAAGATGTCCCAGTCGTCGGTCCCCGCGACCGGCGGCTGCGTGGGCAGGTCGGACGGGGTCGGCGCCGGCGCGGGGCTGCGCTGGGTGACGATGCCGCCGTAGGCGGGGGGGTCGAACGGCTTCGGCGCGATGCCCTGCAGCGCCGCGTCCATGAAGGCCTTCCAGATCTGCGCCGGGTAGGTGCCTCCGTACACACCCCGCTCGGCGCCGGGGATGCCCCGGAGCTGGTCGGAGACCTCGCCCTTGCCGCGGAACATGTTCACGCAGGAGGAGATCTCCGGCGTGTACCCGCAGAACCAGGCGGACCGGAAGTCGTCGGTGGTGCCCGTCTTCCCCGCCGCCGGCCGGTTGTTCGCCAGCCGGGCGCTCTTGCCGGTGCCGTGGTCGATCACGCTCTCCAGCGCGAAGGTCGCGTCCCGCGCCACGGACGGCGGAACGGTCGGCTCCTTGTCGACAACTGGCTTCCCGTTGATGGTCGCGCCGTCCATGATGATGCGGCCCGAGTTGTCCTCGACCTTGGCGACGATGTGCGGGGTGGCCCGGTAGCCACCGCTGGCCAGCGTGCCGTAGACCTCGACCATGTCGAGCGCGGTCACGCTGTCCTGGCCGAGGGTGACACCGGCGACGTCGTCGAGATCGGCGTCAACGCCCATGTCGCGGGCCGTCTGGATGATCTTGTTGACGCCGATGTCGTTGCCCAGCGGAACGTACACGGTGTTGATCGACTCCGCGGTCGCCTCGACGAGGTCGGGCCAGCCCAGGTGGCCGGGTTCGCTCTCGTCGTTGTTGACCACGTAGCCGCCTTCCAGGGTGATCTGTGACGGAGCCTCGTACGTCGACCGGAGACTGATGTTGTTCTCCAGCGCGGCTACCAGGGTGATCGTCTTGAACGTCGACCCGGGTGGCACCGCCGCGCCAGAGACGTTGTCCAAGTACTGCTCCTGGCCGTTCGTGCCCTTGCCGTACAGGGAGCCCCCGTACCAGGCGAGCACCTCACCGGTTCCCGGTTTTATCGCCACCAGCCCCGTGCGCAGGTCGGGTACGGCCGCATACGCGTCCGAGATCTGGCTGGTCACCGCCTGGAAAGCAGCGGTCTGCCGGTTCAGGTCGAGGGTCGTGGTGATACGCAGCCCACCGCGGTTGATCTGGTCCTCGGTGATGCCGGCGGCGTCCAGCTCCTTCTTGACCTGGAGCTTGATGTACTGGACCTGGTCCGAGGAGTTGTTGGTGTTCTGGTTCCAGGGCAGCACCGTCGGCGGTTTCTCGGTCGCCAGCGACGCCGGCGCCCAGCCCTTGGCGACCATCGTCGCCACGACGTCCTTCCAGCGGGCCTCGGCCGGCCCCGGATGCTCCAACGGGTCCAGATAGTTCGGGGATCTGATGAGCCCCCCGATGACCGCGCCCTCACCCGCCGTCAGCTCCGCGGCCGGCTTGCCGAAGTAGGTCTTCGCCGCCGCCTCGATGCCGTACGACTGGCGCCCGAAATAGATCGTGTTCAGGTAGAACTCCAGGATCTGGTCCTTGGAGTACTTCTGGTCGAGCTTGATGGCGAGCACGATCTCCCGCATCTTCCGGGTGAACGTGCGTTCCTGGGTGAGATAGGCGTTCTTCGCGTACTGCTGGGTGATGGTCGATCCACCCTGGGCGATCTCACCACCGCTGAGGTTCACCCACAGCGCCCGCGCGATACCGCGCGGGGAGATACCCGGCTCGTTGTAGAAGTTCTCGTTCTCGGCGGCCAGCACGGCGTGCTGGACGTCCTTCGACACCTGCGAGAGCGGGACGTCCGTGCGGTTCACGTCGCCGATTCGGGCGAGCTCGCCGCCGGGCTTTCCGTCCGCGCCGGCCCACGAGATGATCGACGTCTGGTCGGTCTTCACCTCGTCGGGCAGCGGCACCCGGGTCGCCGCGTAGATCACCGCGATGCCCGCGACGAACAGAAACGCGCCGGACGTCATCCCGATGAGCACCAGGCGGCGCAGCCATCGCGGCCGGTTCCGCCACCATCTGGGGCCACGCTTGCCCGCGTTCGGCCGGACGCGGCCCCGGCCGCCCGCGCGACCGCCGGTCGCATGCGCTGCGGAGGTCTCGCCCGCGCCGGGCCGCCTGCCCCGCTCCCGGTCACTTGGCCGGGTCGGCCCACCCGGCCGGCGGCCTGCACCGGTGCGGCCTGCACCGGGCCGGCCGCCCTCCAGCGCGTCCAGCCGGGTACCGGCCGAGCGCGACGCGCCGCCGGTGCGGTCGAGCAGGCCCGTGCGGTCCCCGTCACCGAAGGAGTCGAGCCCGTCGCCGGGCGCCACCTTGTGGTAGACGGTCGCGTCGGCGGTGCGCTCGCGTACGTCGACGCGGCGCAGCGCAGCCTGGTCGACCGTGTCGTACAGGGCGTTCGTGCGGCCGGCGGGCTCCTCCGGCCCGGCCCCGCGCCCGCCGCCCGGGCGGTACGCCCGCAGCCGGGTGGTGGCGCCGGTCAGCCGGCCGTCCCGGCCGGTCGCCTCGGCGGCGCCGACTCCGGCCGCTGACCGGGCCGCGGCCCGGTCAGCGGCCGCCCGGCCCGCCACGGGACGGGGCGGGCGCCCGCCCGCCCGCCGCTGGGTCCGGGTGGCCGCCGGGTCGGCGTCCGGGGCCGCGGCCCGGCCACGGCCCTCCGGGCCACCGGGCCGAGGCTCGCCACGCCCGGGTTCGCGCTGGCCCGGGGCACCGCGGCCGGGGCCGACGGCACCCCGGCCGGAGTCGCCGCGAGCGAGCTCACCCCGGGCGTCGCCCCGGGCATCGCCGCGGGCATCGCCGCGTGGGAAGCCACCGCCGGCTGAATCACCGCGGGTGGCGCCGCGGGTGGCGCCGCGGGTGGAGTCCCCGCGGGTCGCCTCACCGCGGGCAGCGTCAATGCGGGCCGAGTCACCGCGGGTGGCGGGAAGGCGGTCGGATCCGGTGCGGCCCGGCTCCACGGGCCCGGCGCCGGGACGGCCCGAGCCACCACGATCGGAGACACCACGGCTGGCGGCACCACGATCGGAGACACCACGATCGGAGACACCGCGGCCCGAGACCTCGCGCCCCGCGGAACCACGATCGGAGAGACCGCGATCCGGGGCGCCGCGCTCGGGTGCGCCCCGGCCCGAACCGGTGCGGTCGGAGACGCCGGCTGCCCGGCCGGCCCCGGTTCGCCCGGTGGCCGGGCCGCCCGCGGCGGACCGCCCCGTCTCGGCGGGCCCGGACCGATCAGCGCCGCCGGTACCACCCATACCGCTGGTACCGCTCGTACCGCCGGAAGCACCTCGCGGGCCCGGCGGACGCCCGGCGCCCCGATCAGCCGCCCGGCGGCCGGTCGTACCGGACGCACCGTCCGCGTCGGAGCGGGTCGTGGCCGCGCGGCGGCGCGCGGCGGCGCCGCGGTCCGGGGTCCAGCCGCCGGCGTCCTGGTCGGGGGCGGTGCTCCCACCGGCCGCGCCACTGCCGGCGAGCGGCCCACCGGGCGAACCCGCTCCGGCCGGCCGGCCATCTGGGGCCGGCCTCCCGCCGCCCGGACCTGGCACGGCGCGGCCGGGCGGAACCCGCCCGTCGCCGGCACGAGGTCCTACCGTCCGCGCGCCCTGGTCATAGGGAGTACTCACCCACTACCCCGTCCGTTGCCGTGAATCCCCCCGGTCACCGTGCCGATGCCATAGTCCGGCCAGCGCCCCCAGATTCCGGTACAGCACGCCGAAGGCGGCCGCACCCACGTGGAAGCCCACATGGCAGACCAGAATCTCACGCCAGATCGGGGCCCTTGCGGCAGGGCACTGAAGTGGGGATGGCGCGCACTCTCGGCACACCACGGCCCGGCGCTGTGCCAACAGGGCGCGGACAGAAAGGCCGAGGAGGACTCGCCGCTCACACCGGGTATTCGGCCGGGTTACCCGTACCCCTCGCCGAACGCCGCCGGACCGCCCCGACCGGGCCTAGGTGTCGGCGGCGCGGCGGCGCGGCTGCTTCTTCGCCGGCGGCTCGCCGGTACCGATCACATAGGACGTGATCAGGTGGTTCCAGCCGCAGGGCGGGCACACCTCGACGACGTACACATTCAGCTCGCTGTACCGGGAGGCCAGCCCGGGAAGCTCCTTGGTGGCCCGGACCCGGCCGGAGCTCGGGCCGAGCTCGTCACCGTAGGTATAGGTGACGTTGATCAGCGGATCGGCCCCGCGACAGACCGGGCACCGCTTCTTCGTGGGCTCTCCGTGGTACTTCGCCGCACGGATCAGATAAGGGTGCGCATCGCACACGTCCAGTGAGGAGATCCGCCCCGCGAACAGGTCGCCCAGCGTCGCCCGGCGGGCGAGCGCGTAGTCGATGACCGACCGTGGACGCATGGCATCCACGGTACGCCGACGCCGCGTCCCGGGCAGACGGTACCGACAGAAGGTGACAAGCCGATTGGGCCGTTCGTACTGGTGAAAGCCGGTGCACCAGTGGACGGTTCCCGGCTCCTGCCAACCCGTTCCGCCTGCCGGTTCGACGGCCACGCCAGCGCGTCCCGCCGACCGGTCCGGCCGCCGCTCCGGCCCGTCGAAGCGACGTGTAGGCACGCCGGATCACCGCCCCGGTACCTCGTCCGCACGCGCTGGCCCGGCTGTCCGCGCGCTGGCCCGGCTGTCCGCGCGCGGTTGTCCACGCCCGTCCGTCATCAACCGGTCGCCGGTCGGCCATCCCTAGTTGCCGTAGTAGTACCGGCGCGTCTATCCTCGATGTATCGCCTCGATATGTCGGGGCGAGAGAACCAAGCGATACAGTCCGCCGATACACCCGGCCGTCCGGCGGCGGCGGGAGGCGGCCCGGTGCGAGAGGAGAGCGCGCATGTTGGAGCTGGCGGTGCTCGCGCTCCTGTCGGAGAGCCCGATGCACGGCTATGAGCTGCGCAAGCGGCTCTCCGCCGTTCTCGGCTCCTTCCACCGCTTCAGCTACGGGTCGCTGTACCCGTGCCTGCGCCGCCTGCAGGCCTCGGGGTACGTGACGGCGGACGACGTCGGCGCGGCCGGCCGCCTCGGTGGCCGCAGCCGGGTCGTCTACACCCTCACTGGCGAGGGCAAGGAAAAGCTCGCGGAACTGCTGGGCGAAGGTGGGCCGTCCTCCTGGGAGGACGAGATGTTCGGCGTCCGCTTCGCCTTCTTCTCCAAGACCGACGCGGCGGTGCGGCTGCGGATCCTCGAGGGGCGGCGCGGCCGGCTCGAGGAGCGTGGGGAGAAGGTGCGCTCGGCGTTGTCCCGCACTCAGAAGCGGCTGGACTCCTACACCCTCGAGCTGCAAAAGCACGGCCTCGAGTCGGTCGAGCGCGAGGTCAGGTGGCTCAGCGAGCTGATCGAGACCGAACGGGCACAGGCGCCCGGCTCGACACGCGGGGTCTCGACGCGCGAGGTGTTGTCCACATCATCCACAGAGTTGTCCACAGGTTCGTCCACAGCTGACGCGGGACGGGACGAGGCGGTGGGCGGCCCGGAGCACGGTGACGAGGGCTCCGGCGGCGCCGTTCCGTCCCCCGACAGCTAGCAGGCGACCGGGCGGACCGGCGGCGGGGCGGCACACGCCCACCCGGCGGCGGTACCGCGTGGCGTCGGCACCAAGCCGGTGTCCCGGTCAGCACCGGCCGATCCCGCTCCTCGCGGGAAACACCAGCATCCCCCACCAGCTTAAGGAGCGCATCCGTCATGGGTTCGGTACGTGTCGCCATCGTGGGCGTGGGCAACTGCGCCGCATCTCTCGTCCAAGGGGTCGAGTACTACCGCGACGCCGACCCCGCGGCCCAGGTCCCAGGCCTGATGCACGTCACGCTCGGTGACTACCATGTCTCCGACCTGACCTTCGTCGCGGCGTTCGACGTGGACGCGAAGAAGGTGGGCCGTGACCTCTCCGAGGCCATCGTGGCCAGCGAGAACAACACCATCAAGATCGCGGACGTCCCGCCGCTGGGCGTGACCGTGGCCCGCGGGCACACCCTCGACGGCCTCGGCCGCTACTACCGCGAGACGATCGACGAGTCGGACGAGACCCCGGTCGACGTCGTCGCCACCCTGCGTGAGACCCGCGCCGACGTGCTCGTCTGCTACCTGCCGGTCGGGTCCGAGGACGCCGCGAAGTTCTACGCCCAGTGCGCCATCGACGCGGGCGTCGGGTTCATCAACTGCCTGCCGGTCTTCATCGCCGGTGTCCCCGAGTGGGCCGAGAAGTTCCGCGCGGCGGGCGTGCCGATCGTCGGCGACGACATCAAGTCGCAGGTCGGCGCCACCATCACCCACCGGGTCATGGCGAAGCTGTTCGAGGACCGCGGCGTCGTCCTCGACCGCACGATGCAGCTCAACGTCGGCGGCAACATGGACTTCAAGAACATGCTCGAGCGGGATCGGCTGGAGTCGAAGAAGATCTCCAAGACCCAGGCCGTCACCTCCCAGGTCTCCCACGACCTGGGCAAGGACAACGTGCACATCGGCCCGTCCGACTACGTCGCCTGGCTCGACGACCGCAAGTGGGCCTACGTCCGGCTCGAGGGCCGCGCGTTCGGTGACGTCCCGCTGAACCTGGAGTACAAGCTCGAGGTCTGGGACTCCCCCAACAGCGCCGGTGTGGTCATCGACGCCGTCCGCTGCGCGAAGATCGCGCTGGACCGCGGCGTCGGCGGGCCGATCCTCTCCGCGTCGTCGTACTTCATGAAGTCGCCGCCGGAGCAGTACCGCGACAACGAGGCCCGCGACAAGGTCGAGGCGTTCATCCGCGACGAGGGCTGACCTCCGCACCACCAGCGGCACCAGCACCACCAGCGGCACCCACGATCTGCCAGGTAGCCCGGTCGTCCGGAGGGGGACGACCGGGCTACGGGCATGCGCGGGTCAGCCGGGAACCTCGGTCAGCGCGTCGACGAGGACCTCGAAGATGGTGTTCGGGTCCAGCGCGGGATACGTCTCGGCTCCGGTCGCGGCCGAGATCCGCGACAGCGCGGCGAGATCCGTGTCGGCGCCGTAGCCGATCGTGATCACCTGGACGGGCCGCTGGGGCGAGTACTCCCGGCGCAGGATCCGCACCAGCTCGTCGAGCGCGATGCTGCCGGGATCGGAGTTCTTCCCGTCGGTCAGCAGCACGACCTGGTTGGGCCGGCCCGGCACGTAGTGCTGGTTCATGTAGCGGAACGCGGCGAGGGCCGTGTCGTAGAGCCCGGTGTCGCCGCGCGGCTCGATCCGGTTCACCGCGTCCATCACCACCTGCGAGCGCGTGCCGGCGCCCAGCCGCTCGCCCATCGGCCCGAGCGGCACGAGCTCCTCCCAGTCCTGGTCGCCGCGCAGCCGGGTGGAGAACTGCCACAGCCCGAGATTGCTGTCTTCGGCGAACAGCGGGATGGCGGACTTCGCCGCGTCGAGCGCCACCGACAGCCGGCTACGGCCCGCACTGCCCGGCACCTCCTCGTTCATGGAGCCCGAGGTGTCCAGCACGGCGAGGGTGTTCCCGCGCTGATGGACGCCTGCGAAGCTCCCCTGGAGCGCGGTCAGCACCGTCGCGTCCAGGGTGCGTTCGGGCGTCATCCGCGGCCGCGGGGTGAGCCCCGTCCGGGCGGTGAACGAGTCGGCGATGCCGTCCGGGGGGCGCAGGCCGTTCCCGAGCAGGGCGACCCGCCCCGGCCCGGACGTCAGCGTCCGCAGGAAGTCCCGCGCCACCTCGGCCTTCACCGGGTCGTCCGACGCCCGGCTCAGCACGGTGTACCGGATCTCGTCGAGCTCGGTGCCGTCCCGCGGGTAGAAGGCGGCCAGCTCCGGTCCGCGGCCGTCCGGCAGCGCGGCGCCGATGCCCACCCGGCGGTTGTACTGGTATACGAGACTCTCCTGAAGCGGGAACGCGGTGAGCCGGGTCGCCGCGGGGTCCTCGAGGTCCGCCGCGCGGACGGCCGTGAGCAGGTCGGTGTCGGAGGCGGCTACCAGCGCCGACGAGCGC
The DNA here is from genome assembly GCF_949319125.1 of Frankia sp. Hr75.2. Classification (NCBI taxonomy): domain Bacteria; kingdom Bacillati; phylum Actinomycetota; class Actinomycetes; order Frankiales; family Frankiaceae; genus Frankia; species Frankia sp. Hr75.2. Next base: position 8,172 of record NZ_CASGGV010000340.1, read on the forward strand.
TCCAGATCCAGGAGGGCGCCCTTGGCCTCGAGGCCGTCGGTGAACATGTCCTCGGTGAGCCGCTCGACCGGGGTCTTCAGCGCGGCGGCCACGGCGTCGGCCAGCGCGGTCATCCCGGCAGTCGACACCCGGGGGTCGGGCAGCCCGACGGTGAAACCGCCCCAGGCCGACCGTCCCCGTGACCCCCAGTAGCCCTCGTCGCCACCGAGCTTGCGCAGGTCGGCCCAGGAGAGCTCGCGGCGCGGCCAGCCGAACACCTCGGCCATCGGGCGGGGCATCGCGATGACGACCGGTGAGGTGGCGATAACGGTGCCGGTGTCCACCAGCAGCCGGTTGGCCGGCTCGGTGGTCCGCGCCAGCGTGAGCCAGTCCGTGGAGTCCGGCACCCAGACGTCCGGGATCGGACCGGCCGTCGGGTCCGTCCAGCCGCCTCTCATGTAGGAGGCGACCTGGCCACCGCCCGCCGTGTCCACCCGGACGGACACGCAGTACCCGGACACCGTCGGCTTCCCGCTGCCGTAGGCCGCGGCGGCCGCGCTCAACGCCGTGGCCAGGCTCGGCGAGGTGGTGACCCCGAGGGCGATCGTGCGATCGCAGCGAACGGGGCCGGCCCCTCCGCGCAGGACGAGCCATCCGCAGGTCAGGGCACCGACCATGAGGGGTACCGCAGCCACCGCCGCGACCCCCCGTAACGAGGGGCCCGAACGGCGGTGGCGGTGGCGGGCACCAGGCATCAGACCGGGACCTCCCGGAACAACCGAAGTCTGGACCGCGACCGTAACCAAACGTGTCGAGGTCTGCGCCGGATGGGACAACCGAAGTCTCTGCATTGATTCGACGTCACATCGCTGTTCGTGTGCCGTCCGGCCATAGGGATCGTCGCCGTCCGCTGTGCTCGCAGAGTGATCCGTCATGCCGCCCGGCGACCCGGGGCGTCCGCCGGCTCCGTAGGCTGGCCGTCGTGGCCTGGACCGGCAACCTGCGCGCGCTGCTCGGCGGTCGCGCGTTCCGGCAGCTCTACGCGTGCCGCCTGACGTCACAGGCCGCCGACGGCGTGTTCCAGGCGAGCCTCGTCAGCTATGTGCTGTTCTCCCCGGAGCGCGCGACGTCCGCCGGGGCACTGGCCGCGTCTCTCGCCGTGGTCGTGCTGCCGTTCAGCGTCATCGGGCCGTTCGCCGGCATCGTGCTGGACCGGGTCTCCCGCCAGCGGGTACTCGTTGTCTCCTCTGTGGTCCGCACGCTGCTGATGATCGTGCTCGTCGGCCTGATCCTCGGCGGGCGTACCGGCGCCGACTTCTACGCGACGGCGCTGGCCTCGGTGAGCGTGAACAGGTTCGTCCTGGCAGCGCTGTCCGCAGGCCTCCCGATGGTCGTCAACGTCGACCGGCTCGTGACGGCCAACGCCCTGTCAGTCACCTCCGGAACTGTCGCCACCCTGGTCGGGGCCGGTGTCGGCAGCGGGCTGCGCGGCCTCACCGACGGCGATGACCGGGCCGTCGCGCTGGTGGCGGGCCTGGCGGCCCTCGCCTACATCGTCGCCGCCGTCACCGCGGCACGCCCCGCCCGCCTCGCCTTCGGCCCGGTCGAGACGATGCCCTGGCAGGGTGCCTGGTCGCAGGCCCGGCACGTTGTCGCCGACATGGTGGACGGCGTCCGCTACCTGTGGAACCACGGCCCCGCCCGGCGCGCGCTCGCCGCGCTGACGACGTCCCGCGCCGCCTACGGGCTGGTGCTCGTCATGACGGTACTGCTGTACCGCAACCACTTCACCGGGCCCGGCGGGGGGCTGGCCGGGCTCGCGGCGGTGGTCGCGGCGAGCGGCGCGGGGACGATCCTCGCCGCCGTCGTCACCCCCCGGGTGACCCGGCGGATGCCGAAGGCCACCTGGATCGCGATCGTCCTCGGCGCGGGCGGAGTCGTCGAGGTGGTCCTGGGGCTGCCGTACCTCTCCCCGCTGTACGTCGCCGCCGGGTTGCTCCTCGGTTTCTCCGCGCAGGCGAGCAAGATCTGCGTCGACACGATCGTGCAGGAGGAGACCCACGACGCCTACCGGGGGCGGGCGTTCTCCCTCTACGACCTGCTGTTCAACGTGGCCTTCGTGGCCGCGGCCGCGGTCGCCGCGGTGGTGGTTCCGGAGGACGGGAGGTCCTCGCCGACCATCATCGCCGCAGGCATCGGCTACAGCCTGGCGGGCCTCCTCTACTACCGGGCCGCCATGCGCCACCCCGAGGACCGGGTGATCCGCGGCGTCGGCGAATCCCGCGCCGACACACCCGCCTCCTCCGACGCCCCCGGCCCGACCTTGGGCCCGAGCCCGGGGCCGACCTCGGGCCCAAGCCGACCTGCGGGCCCGGTCTCAGCCACCGGGCCGGGCCCGGCCCGGTGACGCCGAAGCGAGCCCCGGGCTGGTACGAACCCCGGGCTGGCGTCAGGCGTCGGGGGCCTCGTCCGGGGTGGGAGTTTCGCCGGGGATGACGATGTCGTTCTCCCGGGCCCAGCGGAACAGCTCGGCCTCGGCGGCCTCGCGGCCCAGGAGACCGCGCTCGAAGCGGACGTCGAGCATGTACGCCCGGGCCTGCCCGACCAGCCGCGACGGCGGCAGGCCCAGCAGGGCCATGATGTCGTCGCCGGACAGCTCCGGCCGGATCGCCGCGATCTCCTCGTGGGCGGCGAGGTCGGCGATCCGCTCCTCGAGCGACCGGTAGGCGCGGGCCAGGTTCTCCGCCTTGCGCCGGTTGCGGGTCGTGCAGTCCGAGCGGACGAGCTTGTGCAGCCGGGAGAGCTGCGGCCCGGCGTCGTGGACGTAGCGACGGACGGCGGCGTCCGTCCACTCGCCGGACCCGTACCCGTGGAAGCGCAGATGCAGGTAGACCAGCGAGGAGATGGCGTCGACGACGTCCTTCGGGAACCGCAGGGCCACCAGGCGGCGGCGTGTCATGTCCCGCCCCACGACCTCGTGGTGGTGGAAGGAAACCCCACCGCCGGCGATGTGCCGGCGGGTGCGCGGCTTGCCGATGTCGTGCAGCAGCGCGGCCCAGCGCAGGATCTCGTCGGGGCCGTCGTCCTCCAGCGCCATCGCCTGGCGCAGCACGGTCATCGTGTGCGCGTAGACGTCCTTGTGCTGGTGGTGCTCGTCGATCTCCATCCGCATGGCGCCCAGCTCGGGGAGCACCAGGTCGGCGACGCCGACCTCGACGAGCCGCTCCAGGCCGGCGACCGGGTCGCGGCTCGCGATCAGCTTGCGCAGCTCGTCGCGCACCCGCTCCGGGGAGACGATCGAGATGCGGGACGCCCGGGAGCGCATGGCCGCGACCAGCTCGGGAACCGGGGTCAGGCCCAGGGCCGCCTCGAACCGGGCGGCCCGCAGGATGCGCAGCGGGTCGTCGTCGAAGGACGCCTCCGGGGGGCCGGGGGTGCGCAGCACGCCGCGGGCCAGGTCGGCCATCCCGCCGAAGAGGTCGACGAAGTCGTGCCCGGGGACGGAGACCGCCATCGCGTTCACGGTGAAGTCGCGGCGGACGAGGTCCTCCTGCAGGCCTTCACCATAGGTGACGGCGGGGTTGCGGGACGTCCGGTCGTACGACTCGCTGCGGTAGGTCGTGACCTCGAAGCGCACCCCGCGGCGGGCCAGGCCGACGGTGCCGAACGCGATGCCCGCGTCCCAGGTCGCCTCGGCCCAGCCCCGGGTGATCTCCAGGACGCGCTCGGGGCGGGCGTCCGTGGTGAAGTCGAGGTCCGGCGCGCCCCCGCCCGTGCCACCGGTCGCGCTCGTGTCGCTCGGGTCACCCGCCCGGCCTAGCAGCGCGTCGCGGACGGAGCCGCCGACCAGATGGAGGGTATGCCCGTGGTCGGCGAAGATCCGACCAAGCTCGTCGGCGGGCGCGGGCACGCGGAGCAGGTCGCTCACCACCTGCTCCGCCGAGTCCCGGGGATTGTCAAGACTGATCACAGCCACCTGTTCAGATTACGGGCGCGCGGACCGTTGCTGGTGGCCGTGCCTATCTGGCAGGCGTCCGGCCACCCTCGACGCGGGACCATCGTCGTATGGTCCCCCGCACGACGGACGAAAGTACCCACTCGGGCCTCTGCTGCGATTTTCCCGGACGAGCGGGACACACAACGGGGCTGTTTCGGCTGGTGCTCGTACGATCAGTCCATGCCCTCCCCGCCCAGGACGCCCGGCCGCAGGCCGTTGCGCAGGGTGGAGGAGACCTCGGCCGGGGGCCTCGTGCTCGACACCGCGTCGGCCGCCGCGAACGCGGCGCTGATCGCCCGCAGGGACAAGCGTGGCCGGCTGTTGTGGTCGCTGCCGAAGGGTCATGTCGAGCGCGATGAGACCACGGAGGAGGCCGCCGTCCGAGAGGTCGCCGAGGAGACCGGTGTGACCGGAGCGGTTCTGGGCCCGCTGGGCACGATCGACTTCTGGTTCGTCGCCGGCGAGGCGCGCGTGCACAAGACCGTCCACCACTTCCTCCTGCTCCGGACGTCGGGCGACCTCTCCGACGACGACATCGAGGTCGCGGAGGTCGCGTGGGTCCCGCTGTCCGAGGTGGCGCGACGGCTCGCGTACGCCGACGAACGACGGCTGCTCGACGGGGTGCCGACGATCCTCGCCGACGCCTCGTGACCGGCCGTAACCCGTTCCGCCGGCACCGGCTGGCGGCCGCGGCGCTGCTCGGGACCGTCGCGTTGGTCTGGCCCGGGGCCGAGGTGGGCCTGGCGGCGGCTCCGCCCGACGGCGCACGAGCGCCCGTCACCACGAGCACGAGCACCACGTTCGATTCGCACAATCCACAGGCTTCATCCACAGTTTCCACAGGACTGTCCACAGAGTTGTCCACAGGATCGGCCTCATCTGTGGGAATCTCGCCGGACAGCGCGGCGATCATCCAGCCGATAACCCGGACGAACCCCGACACAAGCGGCACTTCGGGTGCTCAACAGACCACACCAAGCACCGGTGGGACCACGAACGGGACCACGGGCCTTCCCATCGAGGTCCGCCTCACCAGCTTCGTCACCCCGAGCGCCGCCGTCCCCCAGCTCCGGGTGACCGGCACGGTCGACGTGGGCGGGACGGTGCTGCCGACCGACCTCGGTGTCGTCCTCGAGGTGGGCGGCCCGCTGCGGTCCCGGGGCGAGCTCGCCCAGCTGACCAGCGGCGGCCCGCCCCCCCAGATTCGTTACTCACTGCTCGGCAGCGGGCCACTGACCATCAGCCCCACCGCGACGACCCCCGGCCAGTTCGCGGCACAGGCGGACGTCACCCCGATGTTCCGCTCGTCGGCCGTGAGCGTGCGGCCGGTGCGGATCAGCGTCGTCGGCCGGATCAGCGGGCGGGCCCGGGCCACGGTGGCGTCGACGACGACGTTCATGGTCGTCTCGCCCCCGCAGGCGGCGACGCGGACGGCGGTCGTCACCGTCCTGCCCATCTCCAGCAAGCCCCGGCTGCGCTCGGACGGCCTGCTCACCGACAACACCCTGGCGGACGAGATCCGGGACGGCGGCCGGCTCGACGCGCTGCTCGACCCGTTCGAGTCCGCCCTTCCCGGAGCACCGCCGCCCCAGGTCACGCTCGCGGTCGACCCCACGCTGGTGCAGGCGCTGGGGCGCATGGAGAAGCCGTACAAGTACGCCTCACCCGGCGGGGAAAGGGACGCCCCCGCGGACATCGACGCGGGCGCCTTCCTCGACCGGATCAAGGATTTCGCGCGGCGGGGCGGCAAGGTCATCGCCCTGCCCTACGGGGACGCCGACCTGCCGGCCCTCGTCCGCGCCGACCAGCTCGACGCGCTGCAGTACTCGGTGAACACCGGCCAGGTCGTCATCGCCGGGCTGCTGGGCCTCGAGACCCCGAGGAGCGGCACGATCGCCTACCCCGCCGGGGGCATCGCCGACCCGCGCACCGTCGACGTGCTCAGCGCCAACGGCGCCGGCACGGTGATCGTCGACGACCGGCTGCTGCCCGCGGCGCAGTCCGTCCGGTACACCCCGTCCGCGGCGGTCACCCTGCCGACGTCCAGCGGCCAGGTGCGCGTGCTGGCGGCGGACCACCGGCTGGCCGAGGCGGTCGCCGGCTACGACGGCCGGGAGCTCCCGGAGCAGGCCCTCGCCCGGTTCCGCGCCGAGCTGGCGATGATCACTGCCGAGCAGTCGAGCGAGCGGGCCGCGGTGCTGGCCCTCCCGCGCGACTTCGCACCTCCCTCCGGCTGGCTCAACGTGATCCTCCGTGACCTCGACAGTGCCTATTCGAGGCCGGTCGGCATCGAGGAGCCGTCCCCCGACGCCACCAGGCAGCGCGCCGGCCTGACCTACAACGCCGACGCGCAGAGCCGGGAGCTCCCGGTCGACTACGTCAAAGGGGTCGGGCAGATCCGCGGCGAGGTGGCCGTCCTGAGCGCCGCCTTCTGCCCGCCGACCACCATGACCGAGCTGCTCTGGCTGGACTGCCGGATAAACAGGATCGACCCGATGAGCAACACGCTGATCGCGGCACTGTCGGCGTGGTGGCGAACCGACCGCCTCGGTGGGTTCGCCCTGGCTCAGCAGGCGGACGGGCAGGTCGGTGACTACCGGTCGAAGATCCGGGTCGTCGCGTCCCGGATCGTGAACCTCACCAGCAGCCGCGGGCGCGTCCCGGTGACGCTGGAGAACGGTGCCGACTGGAATGTCACGGTGGTCCTGAAGCTCTCGTCCACCGACCGGGGGCGGCTCGTGTCGGCCACCGAGGTCACCAGGGTGCTCGAACCGCTCCAGAAGGACCAGTTCGAGATCGAGGTGGACGCGGAGAGCGCCGGCACCTTCCCGGTGGACATCCGGCTCGAGACCGTCGACGGGCAGGCCCTGGGCCCGGACGCCGCCGCCCGGGTGCTGGTGCGCTCGACGGTCTACGGGGCCATCGCCACGGCGATCACGATCGGCGCGATCGGCGTGCTGATGCTGGCCGTGCTGATCCGCCTGCTACGCAAGCTCCGCGCGCGCTCCGGCGGCGGATCGGCGGCGGCCGCGGCGCCGCCCGACGGCTCCGGCCCGCCGGCCGGCGCCGGTCTCCTCGGCCCGGCCGGGGCGAACGGGGCCTCGGGCGCCGGCGATCCCGACCACCCCGGCACGGGCGCCGGGCCGTTCGATCCCCCCGGGACCGCCGGCCCCGGCTGGCCGGAGCGGCCCGTCGACGATCCCGCGCCGGCCGGCCTCGGGCACGATCCCTACTTCGACGGACTGCCCGCGCCCGCCGCGTACCGGGAGCCCACCGGCTCGCCGTACGGCCCGTCCACCGGTGGCCCCGGCGACAGGACGGCCGAGCCGTGGTCCGGGCGTCCCGCGGCCCCGGCCGGATCCGCGTCCCAGCCGCGGCGACGGGACGGCCGGTGACCCCGCCGGACGAGTCGCGATGGCCGCCTGACGACGACCACCACGGCACCCGGGACGGCCAGGGCACTCCCCGGTACCCGGACGACCGGTATCCGGACGAGCGTTATCCAGACGACCGGTACCCGGACAGGCGGTATCCCGACGAACGGTACGCCGACGGCGGCTACGCGGGCGGCCAGGACGGGGGCCGGTACGCGGGCGGAAGCTACCCGGACGACAGCTACGTCCACGACCAGCGCCGGGACGGCGGCTACGACAACGGCTACCCCGGCGGGTACCCGGAGGACCGGCACGACGGCAGACGTCCAGAGGAGCGGTACGAGGGCGGCACGCGGCCGGACGGGCGGTACGACGGCGGTGGGTACCCGGCGAACCCGGAGAGCCGATACGGGGACGGCGGGTACGACGACCGCCCGTACCGGGACAGCCCGTACCCGGACGACCGGTACGCGGACGCCGGTGAGCCGCATCGGCCGGGTTCGCCGTTTCCTCATGCCGATGAGCACCCGGCCCGCTACCGTCCGAACGTGAACCGGCCCGCTCAGGACCCGCCGGCGCCGTGGGGCGATCAGGAACCGCCGTCGGACCGGCCCCCCGGGCCGCCACCGTACGAGCCTGCTCGCCACGAGTGGGACCCGCGGGACGGCGGCCCCCGGCACGACCGGTCCCGCGCCCGGTACGACGATCCGCCGTACGACCAACCTCAGTACGACGGACCTCGGCACGACGAACCTCCGTACGGGGATCGTCGGTACGACGGGCGCGACGAGGCTCGGTACGACGACTCCCGCCACGGCGAACCTCGGTACGACGACTCGCGGTACGGAACGCCTGGGCAGCCGCCGACCTACGAGGAGCGTCCGGACCACGGCGGCGAGCCACCGGTCTGGTACGCGGACGGGTCACATGCCACGGCCCGGGTACCCACCGGCTCCGCCTACCCGGACACCCCGCCGCCGGTGCCCGGCCGGCGGCGCTCCGATCCCGACGATCCCGACGATCCCTATGACGCCGCGCCGCACCCGACCGGGCCGCGCCGATCCGATCCGAACGCGGGCATGTCGCCCCAGTCTTACCAGGAGGGCGGCGCGGAGATCGGCAGGCGTCCCGCGGGCGGACGTCCGCCGGCAGGTGAGCAGACCCGCCGGCTGCCGAGCGCGCCCGCGGTGCCGCCGCCGTCCGAGGGCGGGCCGGCGATGTGGTCGTCGCGTTCCCGCACGCCGGCCCCCGGCGCGGCGCCGAGGGCCGGCGCCGGTTCGGCGCGCCGGACCCGGCCGCCGGTCGAGCCGCTCGACGGGCCACACGTGGAGCCACTGGTCGAGCCGCTCGACGAGATGGCCGCCGACGATCGCACCAGCCGGCTCGCGCCGCCCGTGACGCCGCCACCGGCGTCCACCCGGCGCCCCGCGGCCGAGGGGGCCCGGCCAGCCGGACGCAGGCCGGCTGCGGGCAAACAGGGCACAGGCAGACCCGCCGCAGGCAAGCAGGCTGCGGGCAAGCAGGGCACAGGCGCCGCGCGGGGCGCCGCCACGGCGAAGCGGGGCGGGCTCGGCCGCGCCAGCGGGACAATGGCGATCGGCACCATCGCCTCGCGGGCCTCGGGCTTCCTGCGCACGGTCGCGATCGCCGCGGCGATCGGCACCGGGGCCGTCGGCCAGGCCTACACCGTCGCCAACACGACCCCGAACATCCTCTACGACCTGCTGCTCGGCGGGATCCTGACCAGCGTCATCGTGCCGGTGCTGGTGCAGGCGTCCAAGGAGGACCCGGACGGGGGCGACAGCTTCGCCTCGTCCCTGATCACGCTGATGGCGCTCGGTCTGGGCGCGGCGGTACTGGTGGGGATGTTCGCCGCGCCCCAGATCATCGGCCTCTACCTGAACACCGGGCCGGCGCAGCGCGCGCTGGGCGCGGACCTGCTGCGCTGGTTCATGCCGCAGATCCTCTTCTACGGCGTCGGCGCGACGCTCGGGGCGATCCTCAACACCCGCCAGTCCTTCGCCGCGCCCATGTTCGCGCCGGTGCTGAACAACCTGGTGGTGATCGCCACCTGCGTGGTGTTCATCTTCCTGCCCGGGCCGCGCCCGCCGACCCTGGGCGGCATCACCGACGCCCAGACGATCGTGCTCGCGGGCGGCACGACGCTCGGCGTGGTCGTGATGACCATCGCGCTGCTGCCCTCGGTGCGCGCCGTGGGGTTCCGGTACCGGCCACGGCTCGACCTGCGCCACCCCGGGCTGCGCACGGCGTCCCGGCTGGCCGGCTGGACGCTGCTCTACGTCCTGATCAGCCAGGTCGGCTTCCTGATGATCTCCAGGCTCTCGACGTCGACCACCGCGTACTCGATCTACAGCTACGCCTACCAGATCTTCCAGCTGCCGTACGCGATCATCGGCGTCTCGGTGATCACCGCCCTGCTCCCCAGGATGAGCGGCCACGCCGCCAACGAGCAGGCGGACCTGGTGCGCGAGGACCTCTCGACCGCGTCCCGGATGACGGTCACCGCGATCATCCCCTCAGCGCTGTTCCTGCTGGCGCTGGGACGCCCGATCGCCGTGACGGTCTTCAACCACGGGGCGGTCGACTACGACGACGCGATGGCGATCGGCGACACCCTCAGCGCCTTCGCGATCGCGCTCGTGCCGTTCTCCCTGTTCCAGGTGCAGCTGCGGGCCTTCTACGCCTACCGGGACAGCCGCACGCCCGCTCTGGTCAACATCGGCGTGGTCGCCACGAACATCCTGGCCGCGTTCGTGCTGTCGGAGGTGGTCGCCGAGAAGCACCGGGCGGCCGCGCTGGCACTGGCCTTCTCGCTGGCCTACCTGATCGGCCTGGTCGCGACGACGGTCCTGTTGCGGCGCCGCCTGCGCGGCATCGACGGCAACCGCATCGCGCGGGTGACGACCCGGGTGAGCGTGACGGCCGGCGTGGGCGCGGTCCTCGCCAGCGTCATCGCGGAGGGCCTGCGCGACCTGCTCGGCAAGGGCTGGCTCGGCTCCGGGATCGCGGTGGTGCTGGCGCTGGTCGTCGGTGGCCTGGTCTTCGTCGTGATCTCCGTGCGCACCGGGATGCACGAGATGACGGCCCTGATGCGCATCGTCGGTGGCCGCCTCGGCGTCGGCCGCCGGACGAAGCCCGCCGGTGCCAGCGCCAGCGCCAGCACTGGCACTGGCGCGGCCTCGGCGTCCTCGGCCCGGCCACCGCGATCGGCCGGCCGGGGAGACGGCGGGCGGGGCCGGCCCCCGGGTGGGCGTGGCGATCGCGGCGGTCGCGGCGGGCCCTCCGGTCGGCCAGGCGGGCCACCAGGTCGCCGCGGCGGGTCCTCGGGCCGGCGCGGCTGACGGGCCGGGGCCACCTCCCGACACGGCCTCACCCATGCGGGCCGATGGTCTCGATTCCGTCGCCCGGATTACCTGCCGGGATGGCACCAAGGTCCCACCGGCGCGGCGAACGGCGCCCGGAGCCGACAGCGGAACCCCGTCCACACCCATGCCACCGGCAACACATCGACGCGACGTTAAGTAACGCCAGAAAATCATTCGGTAAAGTTTTGTCACACTCAAGCCCGGATACGCACAGAAAGTGATCCTCTGGAGGCGTCAATCAGGTTTGGGGGTGAAGATCGGTGCGTTACCACTGATTCCGCGCGATCGCATGCCGGGTCCATGGCGTGTCCATAGGCGGATGGTTCGCCCCGGTGTGCCAAGCTGGCTTGTCCGGAGACATCCGCGAGATGCCAGGGCCGGACTCGTACACTGAACACGCTGTGCGCGGGCCCCGCCCAACGTCGCCGGTGAACCAGGCGCAGCACCCAGCTCGTCGCGTTGGTCACACGATGCGTTCCGATGCGACGGAGGGTGTCCGGGATGTTCGTTCGCAGTGGCGGAACGCTGGGCGGATCCCCTGCCCGGGTGAGGTGGGGCAACCCGCCGTCGGGTCGGCCGGCGGGTATGCGGACGACGGAGGCGCTGTGGTCGACGGAAGCAACCGACCGCAGGGCGCGGACGTCGATAACGACGTGACCACCGACTCGCCGGGCGAGCGCCCGGCCAGCACGGCCGTGCTGGCCGAATCCGTTCTCGACCGCCGCTACCGCCTCCTGGCGCCGCTGAACACCCGCGGCCCGGTGACCCTGTGGCGGGGTGACGACAACACGCTCGCCCGGCCGGTGGCCGTCCGGATCGTCGAGCACGTCGACCCTGACGCCGCGGCGGAGATCGATCCGGCTGTCCGGGAGGACGCGGCCCGCGCCCTGCTGAAGGCGGCGATCAACTCCGGGCGGCTGGTCCACCCGGGCGCCGCGTCGACCTACGACGCCACGACCACGACCACTGGCACGGCACGTGTCTCCTATGTCGTCTCGGAGTGGGTGGAGGGGCGCACCCTGCGCCAGCTCGCCACCAACGGGCCACTGCGCCCCGAACAGGCCGGGGCCATCGTCCTGGCGGCGGCGCGCGTCCTCGCCGCCGCGCACGACCGCGGCATCCACCACGGCGGGCTCAACCCCGGCGATGTGATCGTCTCCGGCCACGGCACCGTGAAGGTCGTCGACCTGGAGATCGGCGGCGTCCTCGCGGGGCTGGACGGCGCGGCGACGGGCGCGGAGCCCACCATCGGCTCCGACCCGGAGAAGGACGACGCACCCCCCTCGGCCGAGCTGGCGGACGTCCGGGCCCTCGGCGGGCTGCTGTACGCCGGGCTGACCGGCACCTGGCCGCTGCTCGGCGAGCACGCGCTGCCAGCCGCCCCGACGAGCGACGGCCGGCTGCGGACCCCCCGGCAGATCAACTCGGCCGTCCCGCGCGATCTCGACGCGATCACCCTGGCGACCCTCGGCGACGAGCGGGCCGGCGCGCCGATCACGACCGCCGCCGAGCTGGTCTCGGAGCTCGAGGCGGTCAGCCCGGTCGACCAGGTCCTCGACACCGGCCTGATGAGTCTCGGTGACGACGGCCCCGCGAGCACCGAGGCGATGTCGGTCGACGGCTACAACCCGGCCACGGACGACTACCCCGCCCCCTCCGACTACCCGGGGCAGGGCTACGCCGGCGGGAACAGCTCCGGCGGCAACGGCTACGGCGGCCGCGACGACTACGACCGCCGCGGCTACGGCCAGACCTCCTACCTGGGCCGCGACGCCTACGACCAGACCTCCTACAACGAGCGCGGCTACGGCGGCCGGGACGCCTACGACGACCGCGACCGGGGCGGCTACCCGTCGCAGCGCGAGGCGCCCGAGCAGCGCCGGTACGACGACGACCGTTACCCGCCGGCCGGCGGGGGGCACCGTCAGGGCGGCGCGGCGCGCGGGCCGGCCGGCGGCACGGTCCGCCGGGTCCTGCCGTGGGTGGCGCTGCTGGTGGTCGTCGCCCTCGTCGCCGTGGTGGCCGTGATCGCGCTGCGCCCGAAGGACGACGGCGGCGACAGCCCGGGCGGGGACACCGGCCCTTCCTCGATGGCCGTGGTGCCCTCCGGCAACCGGATCCCCTTCGGTTCGGTCACCTCGTTCGACCCGCCCCCGGGCGGTGACGGGGCGGAGAAGCCGGACCTCGTCCCACTCGCCACCGACGAGAACTCGGACACCCAGTGGACGACCGACGGATACCGGAGCCCGCAGCTCGGTGGCCTGAAGAAGGGCGTGGGACTGCGCTTCGACTTCAACCAGCCGATAACCCCGAGCGAAGTTGTCGTCACCGTCGGGAGAGAAGGTCCGATCACCTTTGAGCTGCGGGCCGGCGACTCACTCTCGGACAACATCGACGGCTACTCGGTCATCGATGTGCCGCAGCAGAACAAGACGGGCGAGGTCCGCATCAGCATGCCGTCCGAGCAGCCGACTCATCGGTACTGGGTGTTGTGGTTGACCGAGCTTCCGTCCTTGAAGGGATCGATCGCGGAGATCGAGTTCCGGGGCTGACCGGACGGAATCATGTGCGGTGGGTCGAGATCGATGCGCGCCGGTCCCGGGCGGCGACCGCCCGTCCCGGGTAGCCGGTGAACCCGCCCGCGGCGGCCGGTGCCAGATCCTCCGGCCGGGCTCCCGAGGCCGACCTCGCGGCGCTGCGCCGGCACGTGGCGGGTGACCCGGCGGCGTTCGGCGAGCTGTTCCGCGCGCACGCCGACCGGCTGTGGTCGGTGGCGTTCGCGCTGCTGCAGGACACCGAGGAGGCGGCGGACGCCGTCCAGGAGGCGATGCTCTCCGCGCACCGGCGGGCCGCCGACTTCCGGGGTGAGGCGGCTGTCGGCACCTGGCTGCACCGGATCGTCACCAACGCCGCCCTCGACCGGCTGCGCCGCCGCGCCGTGCGCCCGACGGTGCCGATGCCCTCGGCCCCCGACGGCGCCCCCTACGAGCCGGCCGACGCCCGGGACGCCATCGCCGAGCACGACACCCGGATGGACATCGGCGCCGCGCTCGGCATGCTTCCGGTCACACTGCGCACCCCGGTCGTCCTCGTGGACGTCGAGGGCCGCTCGGTCGCCGAGGTGGCCGAACTGCTGGACATACCGGTCGGGACGGTCAAGAGCCGCTGCGCGCGCGGCCGGGCGCGGCTCGCCGTCCTGCTCGGGCACCTTGCCCCCGAACGGGCTCGGCGGCCCGTCGCCGGGAACCAGCCGGCCTCGCCTTCCGTCTGTGATGAGGGACGGTACGACACATCGGCCGGCGGTCCCGACGAACCGGTCGACCGACTGGTCGACGACCGGCCGGTCGAGCAGGCGGGGTCCGACCGCGCGGATGCGGACGGCACCGACCCCACCGGCACGACCACTCGTGGCGCCGCCGCCGAACCCGCCGAGATGCCGGGCGCGGCCGGCGTCCCGGGACCCGCCGACCGGACCGGCACGACGGCCGGGCGGCTGACTCGCCGGAGGAGGTGATCAGCGGTGGTGACGGACGAACACGGCGCCCACGCCCCTGATCCGGGCTGGCGCCCCGGCGACCGTGGCCCGCGTACCCGGGCCGGCACGGCCGCCCAGCGCATGACCGACGGTCGCACCACCGGCGGGCATCCCGACGTGGAGGCGCTTGACGCCTACCTCGACGCCCGGCCGGACCCTTCGGATCAGGGGTTCCCCCTCGAGCCCGCGGCCGCCCGGGTCGAGCGCCACGTCCACTCGTGTGCCACCTGCCAGGAGGCGCTCACGGCGCTGCGCCGGGTGCGCGCCGACCTCGCCCGCCTCGCGAGCATGACGATGCCGGCCGACGTCGCCGAGCGCATCCAGGCCGCGCTGGCCGCCAGGTCGGCCACGGACACCCGGGCACGGGAGAGCGCCCGGTCGGGGCGCGGTCCCCGCGCGGGAACTGTCGGCGGCCCGCCGCGGCCACGCCGCCGCCTCGGGCGGGTCGGCTCGCTGCCAGCCGCGGGCCTCGTCGCCCCTGGCGAGTTCGAACGGAAGAGCACTCCGGGCAACGCAGGCCGAGGCACCGCTGGCACAGGTCCCGACGCGGCCGACCGCGACTCAGGCATCGCCGAGCAGGGGACCGCCGGGCCAGGCATCGGCGAACCAACAACCATCTCGGCACCAGACACCAGGACTCCGGGCACCAGGGCGCCAGACACGACGGCGCCAGACACGACGGCACCGGGCATCGCCGAGCAGGGCATCGCCGGGCCGGACATCACGGCACACGGCACCACACGGGGGAGCACGGAGCCGGGCAGGCCGCCGATCTCCGGGGCGCCGCGGCCCCCGCGGCACGGCGGCGGGCGGCGGCGCGGCGGGCTCGCCGGTGCCGGCGGCCGGGTCGCCCGCGACTGGGTCTCGATCGCGGCGACCTGCGTCGCGCTGGTGGCGTTCGGCGCGGCTGTGCTGACCCTGCGCGGGCTGACCGCGGGCGGCGGGGACGCGAGCTCCACCGCGGCCAACGACGCGCCCACGGCGCTGTCAGGGGCCTCCCAGACGGCCGGTCCGGAAGCCGCCCGGGTTCCCGGACCGGCCGCCGCCGCGGCCGTCCCCAGTGCCAGCGGAACGCCCGAGGAGCCATCCGCGGCCTTCACGATGGTCGCCGACTCGGGAGAGGCGGTCCGGGCCGGCGACATCGTCGTGCACGGCCGGAGCCTGCTCACCGGGCGGATCCCGACGACCATGCTCACCTGGTCCGTCCTGCCTGCGCTTTCCGGTGCGACGTCCGTGCCGCCCGCCGCGGGCGAGGAACAGGCCACCGATGACGGCGCGTCCACCACGGTGCCGGGAACGGATCCGTCGGCCGCGTCCGCCACGACGCCGGAGACGCTCGCCCGCGTGATCGACACCCCACAACTGCGGATGTGCTACGACAGCCTCACCGCCCAGACGGGCGGATCGGTACTGGCCCTCGACCGGGTGCGTTTCGACGGCCAACGGGCGCTGCTGGTGGTGCTCTCGGTCGCCGGCCAGCCCGCCGCCGCGCGGGTCGTCGTGATCGACGCACGCTGCGGCGTGGTACCGATGCCGGGCGCGGTGTTGTACACCGTGAACACGACCCGCGCGCTGTAGGCGGTGGTCGGCGACAGGACGGCACACACGTACGGACGGGCACGCCCCCCTTGCCACGGTGACCCAGCGGTGGAATCAGCGGCGGTCCGCGACGGTTATGGGGGCAGACATCACGTCGGCGGGGCCAACGATCGACAGAGTCGACGAAGCCTCGTACGACAGTCGTGAAGGGAGTGGGTGTGACAGCCCAGGGCAAGGACCAGGCCGGTCAGGCCGCCGGAGCGGAGCGTTCCGGCGAGCGCGTCCTGGACGTCGTCATCATCGGGTCGGGGCCGGCCGGCTACACCGCGGCGATCTACACCGCCCGGGCGAACCTGAAGCCGGTCGTCTTCGAGGGCGCGGTGTCCGCGGGCGGCGCGCTGATGACCACGACCGAGGTGGAGAACTTCCCGGGCTTCCCCGAGGGCATCCAGGGGCCGGAGCTCATGGAGAACCTGCGCGCCCAGGCGGAGCGGTTCGGCGCCGAGCTCATCGCGGACGACGTCACCGAGGTCGACCTGGCCGCGGATCCGAAAGTGGTCAAGGTGGGCGACGAGACCTACCTGGCCCGCTCGGTCATCGTCGCGACCGGCTCGGCCTACAAGAAGCTCGGCGTCGAGCACGAGGACCGGCTGCTCGGCCGGGGCGTGTCAGCCTGCGCGACCTGTGACGGCTTCTTCTTCCGGGACCAGGACATCGCGGTCGTCGGCGGCGGCGACTCGGCGCTGGAGGAGGCGACCTTCCTCACCCGGTTCGCGAAGTCGGTGACGATCGTGCACCGGCGCGACAAGCTGCGCGCCAGCGCGATCATGCAGGAGCGGGCGTTCGCCAACCCGAAGGTCCGGTTCCTGTGGAACGCCGTGGTCGAGGAGGTCCTCGGCGAGGACAAGGTCACCGGCGTCCGGCTGCGTGACACGGTCACCGACAAGACGGACGAGCTGGCGATCACCGGCCTGTTCGTGGCGATCGGCCACCTCCCCCGCACGGATCTGATCCACGATCAGCTCGAGCTGGACGGCGAGGGCTACATCAAGGTGGCCCACCCGACCACCCAGACCAACATCGCGGGTGTGTTCGCCTGCGGTGACGTCGTCGACCACACCTACCGCCAGGCGATCACCGCGGCCGGCACCGGGTGCTCCGCCGCCCTCGACGCCGAGCGCTACATCGCCAGCCTGGAGGGCGCCGCTGACAGCGCCGCCGAGGCGCCCCGGGTATCGGCACCGGAGCTCGCCGCGACGACCTGACGCGGACCAACCTGTGCTGTGGCGGGAGCCCCGCCGCAGCACAGCCGTCAACCACCAGTCCAAAGACACAAGAGCGCAAACCCTGAGGAGAACGCCATGGCAGGCTCCACCCCCGCGGTGACGGACGGCACGTTCGCCGTCGAGGTGCTCAAGAGCGACAAGCCCGTACTCGTCGACTTCTGGGCCGAGTGGTGCGGCCCGTGCAAGATGGTCGCGCCGGTACTGGAGGAGATCGCCAAGGAGCACGGCGAGAAGCTCCGGATCGTCAAGCTCAACATCGACGAGAACCCGGAGGTCGCGCGGCAGTACCAGATCATGTCGATCCCGACGATGGCCGTCTTCGTCAACGGCGAGATCGACAAGAGCATCGTCGGCGCGAAGCCGAAGGCCGCGCTGCTGCGCGACCTGTCGTCCTACATCTGATCCAGACCGCGCCCGGCCCCGCCCGGGCCGGGCCAGCGCACTCCGCCGGCCATGGTCGACCTTGACGGCCCGCTCCGATCTCGGAGCGGGCCGTCTTCGTCTCCGCCGGCACCGCCGTCTCCGCCGGCACCGCCGTCTCCGCCGGCACCGCGGAGTCGGCACCGGCCTGCGCCGCGCAGGGTCCGACTGTTCGGAACTTTCGGTAGCCAGGAGCACACGTCCGGTGGATGTTTCCGGACCGTCGGCCGCTAGTGGCCCTGAGCGGGCCGTAAACATGATCGAATGTGCGGCGCAGGGCGGCCCCTGCACCGCACACGTCACCTTTGGTCACATCGGGTAGTCATCGACCGTTTCCCCGGGATGGCCACCTCCAGGCGGGGTTCACGCCGAAGTGAGTCGGCCCGGCGGCGCCTGGAGTGACTCAGGCAGTTCACTTCGGCGGCCACCCCACCGAGCCCGGGCTCCGACCTCAGGTCCGGACCGGGCCCGACCGGAGCACGGTGCACCGAGGCAGAAAGCCGGACGAGGGGGATCGCCGTCCTCACTGCCCGGGACCGATGGCCTAATCTGATGACCGGGATTCGGCGGCGGAACCGCCCGACGCAGGTCGACGGCTCGATGAACGCGGACTCGAAAGGTACTCATTCGTGAAGCTGCTGCGTCTTGGTGACCGTGACCCCTCTGTGGCGGAGGCCCGGGCAGCTTTCATCCACCTGGGTTTTCTTCCCGTCGCACCCCGCCAGACCGATGCGGCTGACGGCCCCGGTCCGGGTGCCCTCGGGACCTCCACCGCGACGGGTCCGGACCCGTTCCCGCCGTTCCCGGCGGCGCCGGCCCGGCG